>CAYWVA010000287.1:0-3884 GCA_964461545.1 uncultured Rhizobiaceae bacterium
TGTTCATGCGCGGGAACGCCATGTCGGGCGCCCCGATCATCAGCGGCACCATCCAATTGCCGAAGCCGCCGATCAGGGCCGGCATCACCATGAAGAAGATCATGATGAGACCATGACCGCTCATGAACACGTAATAGAGGTTCTTGCCGTGGGCCACCGCCGCGCCGGCATCGACGCCGTACATGATCTGCGCCAGGCCGTGGAAGTACTGGATCCCCGGCTCCTGAAGCTCCAGGCGCATGACGATCGATAAAAGACCGCCGACCACCCCGCCGAAGATGGCAAACACCAGGTACATCGTGCCGATGTCCTTGTGGTTCGTGGAGTAGACGTAGCGGCGCCAGCCGGTCGGGTGGTGCTCCTCACCTTCATGATGCGCTGCAGCGTGTGCCATACTGTCAAAGCCCCTGTCGATCCAATGAGCCGGCGTCTGTCGCCTATAAGTCCTTGTGGTCAATGGCAGCCACAAGACCGCGGGCGCGCATGCGTTCGCTGAGCATCCGGTTGGCCGCGCCGAGCCCTTGTGCCGCCGTGGTCTCGACCCACTCGTCAAAATCGGCCTGCGATACCACGCGCACCTCGATCGGCATGTCTGAGTGGCCGATGCCGCACAGCTCCACGCAGCTGCCGTAAAAGACACCTTCGGTAGTGGGCCTGAACCAGGCCTGGTTCAGGCGTCCGGGAACCGCATCGATCTTTTCGCCGAAGGCGTGAACGGTCCAGGAATGAATCACGTCGTTGGCGGTGACGATCAGGCTCACCGTGGCGTTGACCGGAACCACGAGCGGGGCGTCGACCGTCAGCAGCCGCGGCTCGCCAGGCTCCAGTTCGGCGTCGGTCTTCAACAGCGAATCAAAGACGATGTCGCCATGGTCGGGATATTCGTAGGTCCAGAACCACTGGCTGCCGATCGCCTTGATGGTGAAGTCCGCCTCCGGATAGTCCCGCTGCAGATAGAGCAGCCGGAACGATGGGATGGCGATGGCGATCAGGATGAGGATCGGCACGACGGTCCAGGCAACCTCAACCAGGCTGTTGTGGGTCGTGCGCGATGGCGTCGGGTTGGCCCGGGCGGAATACCGCACCAATGCGTAGACGAGCAGAACCAACACGAACAGCGAGATGGCAGTGATGATCCATAACAGAAAGTTGTGGAAACTCACGACCACGTCCATCACCGGAGTTGCCGGGGTCGGAAAGTTCATCTGCCACGGCTGGGGCAGGTTGGCCGCCTCAGCGACCCCGGCGGCGAGCATCATCCCCGCTAAAGCAGACCCCAGGAGCAATCGCATGGTCCCTTGCCTCTCTCGAATCTCCGGTGCCCAACAGGCCGCTGGAGCCGCTTTAACCCTTGACGCGAGTGCCCGCAATCGGCGTTCGACGCCACTCACTGGTTTTGTCCGACTGCCGGGCGTCCCGACCAGGCGCCTTAAAGGTTCGTGGCGGTAGTGTGAACCACAATCGCGAGTATGCCGCAATCAAGTGAAGCGCGGCAAAGTTTCGCGCTTGCCAGGTGAGTCGGCCTCCGGCGGGATCGGGAAAGCAGCCCATTCGCCAGCCAGACCGAAATTCCGCCCCATTTGGCGAAGATGAACGACGACGGATTTGTGTGGTCTAACGGTCTCGTGGCCAGTCGCATCGATTGACGGTCTGTAAGCGAGCAGTTAGACCGAAACCGGTGGCTGAAGGCAGGGCAGGCCGGTCAAGCGTTCGCCAGAGGGCTTGCAAACGGCGTCCGCAAGCCGCGTTGCAACGAGAGGAAACAAGCGTGATCGCGAGTGTACCACTGAATAGAGCAGCCACATGGACTGCCATAGGTGCGACCGCAGTGGCGGCTTCACTGTTGTTCCTCGACGCCGCGCACGCTCAACAGCGCCAGCCCACCAGTCCGCCGCAGCAGCAGTTCGGGCCGCGGGTCAACCAGGCGCCGCAGCAGCAGATGCCGCAACCTGAGATCGTTGCAACCCATGGCGCCTGGGCGGTGCAATGCCAGACGCAGCCGCCTGCCAACGGTGAGGGCTCCACCGACGGCGGATCGGCTGAACGGACCTGCGGCATGATCCAGTCGACCCGGCACGAGCAGCGCGAACACGTGGCCCTGACATTGGTGATGGTCAAGGGTGAGCAGGACGGCAAGGAAGTCACCATGATGCGCGTGATGGCGCCGATCGGAGTCTACCTGCCGACGGGAGTGGCGCTCGAAATCGATGGGGATGCCATTGGCCGGGTGCCGTTCACCCGTTGCATGCCGCAGGTCTGCATCGCCTTTGCCGAGGCATCCCCGCCGACGCTCGAAAAAATGAGGAAGGGCGCCAAGGCCAATTTCATCATTTACGAGGCACCGGGGCTCGGCATGTCGATGGAGCTGTCGCTTCAGGGCTTCACTGCGGCCCTTGCCAAGCTCAACGAGCTCTGATGTGACCTTTCAATAGGCTGTCGACTCGCTCGCGACCGCTCGCACCGGTCGGCCATGCCATCTCAGCCCGCTTCAGCCAGGCGCTCGGCGCTCACCAGATCGACCGAAACGAGCTGCGAAACACCGCGTTCGGCCATGGTCACCCCATAGAGTCGGTGCATGCGTTCCATGGTGATCGGGTTGTGGGTGATGATCAAGAAGCGCGTCTCGGTCCGTTCCAGCATGGCATCGAGAAGGTTGCAGAACCGCTCGATATTGGTGTCGTCGAGCGGCGCATCGACTTCGTCGAGGACGCAGATCGGCGACGGATTGGTCAGGAACACGGCAAAGATGAGGGCAAGTGCGGTCAGTGCCTGCTCGCCGCCTGACAACAGCGACAGAACCTGGGCGCGCTTGCCGGGCGGGTGCGCCACCAACTCCAGCCCCGCCTCCAGCGGATCGTCGGACTCGACCAGTTGGAGTTCGGCATTGCCGCCGGTGAACAGTGTGGTGAACAGGCTGGCGAAATGGCCGTTGACGGTCTGGAATGCTTCAAGAAGGCGTTCGCGGCCCTCCCGGTTCAAGCTGCCGATGCCTTGCCTGAGCTTGTGGATGGCAGCCACCAGATCGTCGCGCTCCGTTGTCAGGCGGTCCAGTTCTTCCGCCATCTCCTGAGCCTCCGTCTCAGCTCTGAGGTTGACCGGCCCCAGACGGTCGCGCTGATCGCGAAGTTGGGCAAGCTTCAGCTCGATGTCGGCACCGGCCGACAGCTTGGTGACATCGAGCCCGGCCGCGGCAATGACGTCATGGGGCTCGCAGGCCAAGGTTTCGGCGATGCGCCGCTCAGCCTCCTGGCAGCGGTCTCGCGCCGCTTCGAGGCGGGCGCCGAGCCGGGCATGTTGCTCGCGGGCCTCGCTGAGCGCGGCCTCGCAGTTGCGCCATTCGGCTTCGAGCCCCTTGAGGCGGGTTTCGGCTGCCTGCAGGGCGTCGTTGGCGGCGCTCCGGCGCACCTCGGCCTCGCTCATCAGCGTCATGATCTTGCCGCGCCTGGCCTCGAACTCGACCGGCAGATTGACCATTTCGCCGAGCTTTGCCAGGGTCTCGGCGGTACGTCCCTCGAGCACGTCCACCCGGCTCGACGCCTTGGCGGCCCGGTCGTGCCACTGTGTCCGCTCGCGCGCGATGCCAGCCAGACGCTCGGCCCGCATCCGCGCCTCAGCCGCCAAGCCGTCATGCTTGGCCCGGGCCTCGCCATAGGCTGCCCGGCAGCGGCCGAGATCGTCGCGAAGCGCCGTCACCTCGTGCTCAAGGCCTGCCGCATCGGCGAGGCGGTTGAGTTCGCCTTGCGTGTCGGCAGCAATGGTGTGCGCCTCGGCAAGCTGTTCGGCGACCCGGCGTTCGGCTTCCTCCAGCACACTGGCCTGGCTCACCCTCTCTGCCGTCGCCCGCTCATGGGCGGCGAGCCGGCCGCGCGCCGCCTCGAGCGCGG
>CAYWVA010000288.1:0-3882 GCA_964461545.1 uncultured Rhizobiaceae bacterium
AAACAGAGCACCAACACTATTACGAGCGCCAGCAGATGCGCGAAGACAACTCTCCCTTGACGGTCGCGTTCGACGAACCGGTGCTGCGCAGCGCCGGTCTCAAGGACGATACCTTCGGCGAGGCGGCCCGATTCTTCTCTCTGACCGATTGGGAGCTGCACAACGTCCTGTGTTACTGCCATTACGGAGCGACGGTGTCGGCGCGAGAGGTCGCAACGAGAGTGCGCGCGATGCAGCACCAGGCCGCCTCATCGACCAGGGCAGTGGCGCAGAAGTACCTTCTCGGCATCGGCGCACTCACCTGTGGGATCGGGCTTGCGCTGCTCCTGTCGGTGTGACCCGCTGTTGACTCGAACGGCCCCACCCTGAACCTTGTCGAAGGATGATGGCGGGCCTTGCCCCGCCTCACCCGGCAAGCACGCGGGTCGTTGGGAACGTGACCTCGACCAGCGTCCCTTTGCGGGGTTCGCTGGAGATGGCAAAGGTCGCCCGATTGGCCTCCGCCAGCGCCCTGCTGAGCGGCAGCCCCAGCCCGGTGCCTGGTGCCTGTTCCCGTCCGGCGCTCCCGATGCGCTTGAACGGCTGAAGCGCGGCCTCAAGCTCGGGCTCGCTCATACCGATGCCGGTATCCTTGACCGAGACCGTGAGTTCTCCCGTCTTGGCCAAGCGCGCCGAGACGATGACCTGTCCGCCGGGGTCGGTGAACTTGACTGCGTTGGAGATGAGATTGAGCAATATCTGCTTCATCGAGCGCTGATCGGCGACCACGTTCGGGAGCCCAACCGGAATGTTCTTGCGCAGCACCACTTGGGCAGCGGCGGCATGCTCCTGGAGGACGGCCAGACATTGGTCCACCAGTCCGGCGAGATTGACGCTGGTGAAGTTCAGCTCGAGCTTGCCGGCCTCCACCTTGGACAGGTCGAGCAGGTCGTTGATGAGCGACAACAGATGCTCGCCACTCTCGTGGATGTCGTTGGCATAGCCGAGGTATTTCTGGTTGGAGAGCGCTCCGAAGCGCTGTGAGCGCATGACCTCGGAGAAGCCGAGAATGGCATTGAGCGGGGTGCGCAGCTCGTGGCTGATATTGGCCAGGAACTCCGATTTCTGGGCGCTGGCCCGCTCCGCCTCCTCCTTGGAGCGCCTGAGGTCGGCCTCCGTCTTCTTCCATTGGGTGAGGTCGCGCACCACGACGCAATAGGCTTGGCCGCGCCCGGCGACCGCCCCTGCGTTGGCGCCCGAAGTGGCGCCGATCCGGCCGATGGCGATGAACAGCGGAACCGTGCCCTGGGCCACCACGGCCTCGACCTCGCGGCCATCGTTGAACACCGAGGCCAGTCCGCTATGGTCCAAGGCGGCGAGATAGTTTCTGACCACCTTGCGGCTTTCAGGGACCAACAACTCGGTGAACGGCCGGCCGGCAACCTCGGAAAGCCGGTACCCGAAGAGCGCCTCCGCACCGGCCGAGAAGCCGCGGATGTGGCCGTTTTCGTCCAGCGTGATGATGCCGTCGGTGGCGGTATCGAGGATGGCCCTGAGCTCGGCATCGACGGGTTCCCAGGCCAGCTTGGCGGCTTCGCCGGCGGCTGCAGCCGCTCCAGCTTCGCGCTCTCCCGGCTGCTGGGCCGGGCGGGTTTCGGCTCCCTCGACCGGCACCAGCGTCGACTGATGCACCGGTCCGGCATTCCAGGGAAAGCTCGACCGGGTGAGGCGGAACCGCTGCTCCGGCCCGTCCTCCGTCGGCAGTGCGATCTCGCCGGCGTCCACCCCGGCCAGTCTCTCGCCGATGTCGCTGCGGGCGAGGAAATCGCTGCGGTCGGCAAAGCCAAGCGCCTCCACGGCCGCCCGGTTGGCGAACAGAAGCTCGGCGCCGCGATGCAGCACGATGGCCTGCGCCAGGGCATCGAGCGCACGAGATACCAGCGTCGGCACTTGAGTGCGCGCGGCTGAAGCGTCGGGGCGAGCTTCAGCCGGGGCTGGAGGTTCGACGGCAGCGCCGGGCGCCTCGCCGGCATCGGCAGGCTGAAGCAGGCTGGTCGGCTCATGCGCAGCGGGGGCTGTCACCGGCTCAGGCGCCTCGGCACTTGCAGCCTCGGGGCCCTTGAGGATCGCCGCCGCAAGAGCCTCGAAGGAGCGCAGCTCTGAGGCGCTGAGCTCACGCGGCGGGGCCGGACTTCCGGGTGGCGGCCCACCGCTGCCGGCAACGGCCATGCCCGTCGTCCCCTCGCCCTGGGCCCCGGAAAGGGCGCGTTCGAGCGTGCGTCGGTCGGTGACGTCGTCGAGCAGGATCAGTACGGGCGCACCGGCGCTGCCGGCCGCAGGCATCAGGAGCCGCACGGTGATCCGCACTTCGCGGCGGCCATAGCGCGTGGCCATGACCACGACGGCGCTCGCAAGGCGCATGGCAGCGGCCCGCGAAAGCAGCCGCTCGGCCTGATCAGCGTCCTCAAGCAGCCCGGCAAGCGAGGCGAACCGGTCGGCCTCGACGAGGTCGCGGGCCGCGGCATTGGCAAACCGTATGTCGCCTTTGGGGCCTGAGAGCACGACGCCGAGGGGCAGAGTCATGAGCATGTCATGCATGAGCCCCGGCGGCAGCGGCACGCCAGGCGATCCGCCCTCCTCCACGACCACCAGCAGGCCGGGGCGTCCGTCGCTCAGGGCATGAGCGCTGCAGGCACAGCGCAGCGGCGTGTCGCCGATGGCTGCCGGCAGCCGCAGCGTCTCCCGTGCCGTCGCGCCGGGCGGCAGCTCACGCGCCATAGCCTTGATGCAAACCATGGCCTCGTGTTCGGCGTCGAACGGCTGGTCGATGAGATCGAACAAAGTTTCCCCGCCGAACCATCGCACCCCAGCGGCGTTGGCCCACACGATACGGGCCCGCTCACCGTCCCACAGCCAGGCCGGACGCTGCGACGACATGAACTCGGCAAGGGTCAGTGCGGTCACCTGATCGAAACCTGCTCCGCCCCGCTTGGTGCCGAAATGGCGCGAGGGCTCGATTCCACCGAACGTCACAAGGGCTCAAAGCGCGTCCGCGTTCGTTGCCCTCAACCGCACCTTAACGGAAAACTAACCACAATCGCCCGGTCCGTCCATGAAAACGTGCTCTCGTCACCGGTTCCTTGGGGCACGGGCGGTGATCGCCTCCGGTCGCAAGGCGAAATTGTTGTCGCACTGCACAATCACATCGCCTATGGATGCAGTTGGCCGATTGCCGGCAGCCTTGAAAGATCAATGACCATGACGGTGAAAATGCCAGACGCCTCGACACGCGACGAACCGGCGGGGCCGGTCGGCGGGGCGCTTGAAACGGCCGACATGGTCAGGAGGTCGGTCGACGAGGCAGAGGCGGCATTCGAGCGGGCAAGCGAGGTTGCCCACAGCAGCGTTCAGGTCTTCGACGCCGCGGCAAGCGCCCTCAAGGCCAACGCCACCGAGGTTCAGCTCAAGGCCATCGAGATGGCCCAGGCCAACACCAATGCACTGTTTGCCCTTGCCCGCCGTTTCCTGGCAGTTCGCGATCCGGCCGACATCGTGCACATCCAGCAGCGCTTCGTCGCCGAGCAGATGGAGGACTTTGTACGTCAGGCCGGCGACATCCAGGCCTTGGCCGTCAAGCTGGTAAGCGGCGCCGCCAGGCCGCCCCATGATGGGGCGCCAAAGCCGATGGCAAGGACGCCGGTCGGCTGACCGACCGTCCCGGCCACACGGGCGAGGGCACGCCCGTCTTGCGGGGCAGGCCAGCGCACGACCCATCTTGCAAACGGCTTTCGTGCGTCCTAGCTTGCGGGTCAGCCTTGTGCAGCTGTAGCTCAGTAGGTTAGAGCGTCGGATTGTGGCTCCGAAGGTCGGTGGTTCGAGTCCACCCAGCTGTACCATTCATCA
>CAYWVA010000289.1:0-3880 GCA_964461545.1 uncultured Rhizobiaceae bacterium
GGCGAGCTGCCGGCCGAGGCGCCGGCGCCGCCGGAAGCGGCCCAAGCACCCGAGCCCGAGCCAGCGCCTGTGACGCAGGCCATGCGCGAGATCGTCATCGAAACGGAACTACCCGACGGCACTTCCGACCTTGCGAGGCGCTCCGGCTGGCTGGCCCGCCTGCGCGAAGGGCTGTCGAAGTCGTCGCGCTCGCTGAGCACCGGCATCACCGACATCTTCACCAAGCGCAAGCTCGATGCGGCGACCCTGCAGGAACTTGAGGATGTGCTGATCGGCGCTGATCTCGGAGTCGAAATGGCCGACCGGGTGACTCAAGCCGTGGCCAGTGGCCGCTACGACAAGGAGATCGATCCGCGCGAGGTCCGCCGCATCCTGGCCCGCGAAGTCACCAAGGTGCTGGAACCTGTCGAAGTCCCGTTCCGCTTCGACCAGGCGCGCAAGCCGTTCGTGATTCTGGTGGTCGGCGTCAACGGCTCCGGCAAGACCACGACCATCGGCAAGCTGGGTGCCATCGCTGTGCGAGAGGGCTTTTCGGTGATGCTGGCGGCCTGCGATACGTTCCGCGCCGCGGCCATCGAGCAGCTCGAGATCTGGGGCCGGCGGATCGGTGCTGAGACCGTCAGCCGGCCGACCGGATCCGATGCCTCGGGGCTGGCCTATGATGCGATGAAGGCGGCAGGCCAGTCGGAGACCGACATTCTCATTGTCGACACCGCCGGGCGGCTCCAGAACAAGGCCAATCTCATGGCCGAACTGGCAAAGATCGTGCGCGTGCTGAGAAAACAGGACGAGACCGCACCCCACGCAGTCCTGCTGGTGCTCGACGCCACGACCGGCCAGAATGCCGTCAGCCAGACGGAAGTGTTTCAAAAGATCGCCGGAGTGACGGGGCTCGTCATGACCAAGCTCGACGGTACGGCGCGCGGCGGCATCTTGGTGGCGATTGCCGACCGTTTCAAGCTGCCGGTGCATGCCATAGGCGTGGGTGAAGGGGTGGACGATCTGCAGCCGTTCGATGCCCGCGCCTTCGCCCGGACGATCGCCGGTGTCGAGGAGGAGATCGCCGCGTGAGCGAAAAGCGCGCCATTGACGCCAAGCCGGCGCCAATGCCGCCGCTGCTCAAGATCAGCGTCGAGATCGGCCCGCTGGTGGCGTTCTTCATCGCCAATGCCTGGGGCGGCATCTTCTGGGCAACCGGCGTTTACATGGTTGGCGCGTCGGTGGCCCTTGCCATTTCCTGGGTCATGACCCGGCGGCTGGCCATCGTGCCGATCGTGACGCTCGGTTTTGTGGTCGTTTTCGGCGCCCTGACGCTGTTGCTGGCCGACGAGGTGTTCATCAAGGTGAAGGTGTCGATCATCAATGGGCTGTTCGGCGCCATCCTGCTGACCGGTCTGGCGCTCGATCGACCGCTGCTGAAGATGGCTTTCGGCGAGGCGCTGCTCATGGACCCGGCCGGCTGGCGCAAGCTGACGCTGAGATGGGGCCTGTTCTTCTTCGCCATGGCCGGGCTGAATGAGATCGTGTGGCGCACCGTTTCGACCGACACATGGGTGAACTTCAAGGTATTCGGGCTGTTGCCACTGACCATCCTGTTCGCCATGTCGCAGGTTCGGCTCATGCAGCGCCACATGATCGAGGAACGCTCGCCGTCGGCGTGAGGGTGTGGCACCCATGATTGCCAGAAAGTTCAACCAGGTGGTGCTGGAATGTGCCCAGGGCGACATCGCCGACCAGCGGGATATCGAGGTGGTGGTCAATGCCGCCAACGCCGAACTGCGCATCGGCGGCGGGGTGGCCGGGGCAATCCACCGCAGGGCCGGCCCCGGTCTTGAGGAGGAGTGCCGGCCTCTGGCGCCGATTGCGCCTGGCCAGGCGGTGATTACCGGCGCACACCTGCTGCCGAACCGTTTCGTCATCCACTGCCTCGGACCGGTCTATGGCCGCGATGAACCCTCAGATGAGCTTCTCGCCGCGTGCTACCGCGAGGCGCTCGATGTCGCCGACGAGCATGCGATTGTCTCGATCGCCTTTCCGGCCATTTCCACCGGAGCCTTCGGCTTTCCCACGGAAGCGGCCGCCCGTATCGCGTTCAGCACCATCGTGGACACGGTGCCGGACCTCAAGTCGCTCACCCGCATCCGCTTCGTGCTCCACAGCAAGGCGGACTTCGAGCTGCACAGCCGGGTCCTCGATGAGGTGCTTCAGCGATAATTGCCGCGCTCGCCGGCCGGGTTGGCGAACGGCGCGAAGTCGCCGGCGTGCTCGACCGAACGGTACTGGGTGAGTGCCCAGCGCACCGAGGGAAACGACAGCGCGGTCCAGGGGATGTCGTCCCACCCGAACATGCCGACCTCGAGGCTCTCCGGCCCCGCCCCGACGTTGGGATGGGCGAGGCTGGCGAGATACATGATCTGCACTTGCCCGATACGCGGAATGGAATATACCGCCAGCACCCGGTCGATGCTGATCTCGGCACAGGCCTCTTCGCGGGCCTCGCGGCGGGCGGCATCCTCGGCCATTTCGCCGAATTCCATGTAGCCCGCCGGCAGGGTCCAGAAGCCGCGGCGCGGTTCGATGGCCCGCCGGCACAGGAGAATTCGCCCCCCATGGCGCACGATCGAACCGACCACGATCTTAGGGTTGCGGTAGTGCACATACCCGCAGGACGAGCATACGAGCCGTTTTCTGTCGTCGCCCTCAGGGGTCGCCGGCACGAAATGCGCGGGCATTCCGGGTTCGCTCATCGGCGTCTCTTGTGTTATGATTGGTCATCCTTCACGCTTATACCGCAGCTGCGCCGGGCAGGCGAGGAAGCGTCATTTCCGGCTGCGGCATGGGGGAGCGATGACCAGGCAGACGGACCCACGCGTTCTGGCGCGATCGCCCTTTCATTTGCTCAAGCGCGCATCACAGTATGCTGCCACCATCTACATGGACACCGTCGGGCGCACCGGCCTCACCCAGCGGCAATACGCGGTGCTGATGGCGGCGGAGAAGAACGAGGGGGCAAGCCAGACCGACCTCGTCCGGGTCACCGGCATAGACCGCTCCACGCTGGCCGACCTGGTGGCCCGGCTGATTGCCCAAGGATACCTGCAGGCCAGACGGGGGCGCGAAGACGGGCGCACCAATGCGGTCAGGCTCACTGCGGCCGGCCGCCGTGCGCTTCGCGCCGCCGAGCCCGGGGCGGGTGAAGCCGACAAGCAGCTGCTTTCGGCCGTTCCCGCCAAGCACCGCAAGAGCTTTATCGAAGGCTTGGTGAGCCTCGCCAGTCAGCTCGAGCCCGAGGAGCCGTCAGCGCACAACACCCGGCCGCCTAAGTCGCGCAGCAGCGCCGGCGGCAACCGCAGAGCCAAGTCGGCCAGCGGCCAGTGATGCACAAGACAGTGTGGGCGATGGTTCGCTATTCAGCGCCCTCCTGCTGCAGCTCCCTGATCCTCGGCAGCAAGGTCTCATCAAGCGCCTTGGGCGTGATAGGGCCGATATATTTGTAGCGGATGATGCCCTGACCATCGACCAGGAACGTTTCGGGCACGCCATACGCGCCCCAGTCGACGAACGTCCGCCCGCTGCGATCCACCCCCACCGCCGAATAGGGCAGGCCGAGGGCACCGAGGAAGCGGCGGGCGTTCTCCGGGGTGTCCTTGTAGTTGATGCCGACGAGATGCACGCCTTCGATCTGCGACAAGGTCATGAGGTGGGGATGCTCTTCGCGGCACGGGGCGCACCATGACGCCCAGATGTTGACCAGCGTCACGTGTCCTTGCGCAAGGTCGGCGGTGGAAAATCCGGGAACCGGAACGCCATGGCGGGTGAGGCCCTCAAGCGGCGGCAGTTCGAACTGGGGCGCCGGCTTGCCGATCAGCACCGAGGGGAC
>CAYWVA010000290.1:0-3873 GCA_964461545.1 uncultured Rhizobiaceae bacterium
GTGTGCTCGGCAAAATCGCCGTGGTTCCACACTCCCGGAAACCGGGCGAAGTAGGCGTTGCGGTACTTTTCCCCGTCCGGATCGTTCCAGAACATGAGCGGCATCGACGGGAATGCGTTGCGGCACACGAGCTCGCCCTTCCCGGTGATGAGCGCCCGACCGTCCTCGTCATAGACGTCGACGTCGAGACCGAGCGCCGTGGCCTGGATCTCGCCGCGCCACACCGGTCCCAGCGGATTGCCCAACACCAGGCAGCCGCACAGATCGGTGCCGCCGGAGATCGACGCCAGGTGAATGTCAGGTCTGATCGCCCCGTAGACGAAATCGAAGCTTTCCGGTGCCAGCGGCGAGCCGGTGGACAGCATGGTGCGAACGCCGGTGAGGTCGTGGGTGTCGACCGGTCGCCACCCGGTCTTCTTGATCGCGTCGATGAATTTGGCCGAGGTGCCGAAGATGGTCATGGCCTCGTCGCGAGCGAAATCGAACAGCGACTTTTCGTCGGGATAGGCGGGAGAGCCGTCATAGAGCAGAAGCGTGGTGCCGGTGGCGAGCCCCGAAACCAGCCAGTTCCACATCATCCAGCCGCAGGTGGTGAAGTAGAACAGTCGGTCGGTGGGCTTCAGGTCGGTGTGAAGCTGCTGCTCGCACAAATGCTTGAGCAGCACGCCGCCGGCCCGGTGGACAATGCATTTCGGCACGCCTGTGGTGCCCGAGGAGAACAGAATGTACAGTGGATGGTCGAAGGGGAGTTGCGCAAAGGCGATCTGGCCAGGCACGTAAGGCGCCAAGAATGCATCAAGCGTCCGGGCTTTCGGGATACGGGCGGCAACCTCGTCGGCCTTGCCGATATAGTCGATGACGAGCACGGCCTCGACCTCGGGCAACCTGTCCACCACTTCGGCCAGCTTGTCGCCGATCTCGAAAGTGCGGCCATTGTAATAGTAGCCGTCGCTGGCAACTAGCACTTTCGGGCCGATCTGCCCGAAGCGGTCGAGGATACCGTTGACGCCGAAATCGGGCGAGCACGACGACCAGATGCCGCCGCGCGCCGCCGCTGCAAGGCAGGCCATGATCGTATCCGGCATGTTAGGCACAACCGCCGCCACCCGGTCACCAGGCTCGAGGCCGACCTCTGCGAGACCCTGCACCAGACGCGACACGGTCTGCTGAAGCTCGCGCCAGGTCACCGTTCGCTTCACCTTGTCTTCGCCGCGAAACACCAACGCCGGCGTGTCGTCGGATTTCACCAGAAGGTTTTCGGCATAGTTCAGCAGGGCATCAGGAAAGAACCGGGCCGCGGCCATCTTGTGTCCGTCGATCAGCACGCGCTCGCCGCGCTGCGCCGCCTTGACCCCAGCGAAATCCCACATTGCGCTCCAGAACGCCTCGGGCTCGGCGACTGAGAATGCGTGCAGGTCGTCGAAGCCGCCAAGACTTGCACCCTGAACAGTGTTGAGCTTGGCCAGGAATCGGCACAGGTTGCTGTCCTCCCGGCGTTGTTTGGGCGGCGTCCACAGCGGCGTTTCGGTCATGCCGGGTCTCCTTGGGCAAGTCTTTTGGGGACCATAGCGCCTCCAATGACCGGCCCCAAGTCTCCGTTGCACGCAAGCCCCGCAAGGCTGCTTCCAGGCACCCGCTCGGGTCAAAATCGACGGCTGCGTCGATGACGCATGGAACCGGCGACGACGCTCGTCGTTGCGAAGGTTCATCGAGCCAGAAAACGTGAGCGCCAAGCGGCTCGACCTGGAGGTATGCATGGCCGTGCGGCAACCGAGCAGTTACAGCCATCCGTCCCGGCCTCGGCCAGATGCGGAGGCGCGGCGTCGTACGCGCTCGAGCGCGTTGGCGAGCCGCACGGCAGTTGCAGATCATTCGCACTTTCCGGCCAAGCGGCTGAGCGAGCTTGCCGAGGCGATCGGTGCCCCATGCTCCTGTGATTCACTCATCACCGGTATTGCCGCCGATTCGCGGCGGGTTCGGCCGGGAGATCTGTTCATTGCCGCCAGCGGCGACCGCAGCCACCTGAGCGACTTCATCGGCGACGCCTGCAAACGCGGCGCCGCCGGCATCGTGGCCCCCGAACCGGTCGAGGGCATCCCGTCGCTCAAGGTTTCCGATCCGCGCGCCGCATTGCCGGAACTGGCGGCTGCATTCCACGATTACCCGGCAGACCAGCTTCGGCTGATCGGCATCACAGGAACTCTGGGCAAGACATCGACGACGCTGCTGCTGAGCGACATCCTCGAGGCCGACCGCAAGCCGGTAGGGGTCGTCGGGTCGCTCGGCATCAGGCTTGCCGAGGCCACTCAGGAGACGGGAATTACCACGCCCGACGCCAGCATCCTGCAGGAGGCGCTGCGATGGTTCGCCGACCAGGGGGTGGGCCATGTCGCCATGGAGGTAACATCACACGCGCTCAGCCAGAAGCGCATCGAGGGCCTGCAGTTCTGTCTCGGGCTGCTCACCAACCTGGTTCCCGACGAGCATCTCGAATACCACCCCACGCCTGAGCATTATCTTCAGACCAAGATGCAGTTCCTGGATTTCCTGGAGCCGAGCGCACCCCTGGTTATCAATGCCGATTGCGCTTTGAGCCGCGCTCGCACCCGGCACCTGACCCAGCCCGTCATCGGGGTGTCAGGCCGTGGCGAGGCGGGCGCTGCGGTGCGGATCGAGGCAGGCCGGGTCACGAGCGGGGCTTCGGAGTTCGTGATCCGCGGCACACGCCATTTGCCGGCGCTCGATGGTCTGGCGCCTGGATTCGAGATGGCGCTGCGGTTGCCGCTGCTCGGCGTGACCCAGGTGGTCAACGCGGCCATGGCGGCAACGGCAGCACTGCTGCTCGGGGTTTCCCCTGAGTCGGTGCGCCGTGGCTTGGCAGGCGCTCACCCGATCCACCGTCGAATGGAGGTGGTCAGGACGTCGCGACCGCTAGTCATCGACGACACAGTGGGCAATCCGCGCAGCCTCCAGGCTGTTTTCGAAACCATCCGACTCATCCCTCACAAAGGCCAGGTGCGGGTCCTGTTCGGCATCCGCGGCATGCGGGGAACGCAAATCAACACTCGGCTGGCGGCGACGCTTGCCGAATGCATCGGCCCGTATGCCTGCCTTGTAATCACCTCGAGCGACGATTTTGCCGATGCCAGGAACACGGTTTTGCCGGCAGAGCGCGACGCCTTTATCGACAGTTTCAAGGCCCAGGCCAATGGCCGGCCTTTCGAATTCCAGTCGTCACTTAGGGAGGCGGTCAAGGCCGTTCTGGAGGGGGTCGACGAAGGCGACCTGGTCCTGCTGCTGGGCGCTCAGGGGCTCGATGCCGCGGCGCCACTGGTCATTGAAACTCTGCAGTGATCCCCGTTTGACATCGGCATCGCACTGGAGGGAACGAAACGGCGGCTCGTCGGTTGTATGACCCACCCACTCAAGCGTATCGAGTGTACCCTTCATCAGGAGAATTTCACCATGACAAATCTACGACTGGCCGCACTTTTATGCGCCACAACGGCATTGATGCCCATCAGTGCGCTGGCTCAGACGCAAGCCCCAGAGGCAGAGCAGACCCAGCAGACCCAGCAGCTCGACCAGCAGGCTGGCCAGCAAGGCCAGCTGGACCTGAGCCAAATCGAGCAGCAGCTGAACCAGGCCGAGCAGGCGATTCTGCAGGAGGACGTTGACCTGGCCAGGCAGAGCGTGGAAGAGGCTCACCAGAGCGTGCAGCAGGCCATGGAGCAGGCGGAAGGTCCGCAGCAGCAGGACCTCCAGTTGACAGAGCGCAGTCTGCAGCAGGCCAGCGATGCCCTGCAGCAAGACGACATGCAGCAGGCCCAGCAGAATATCGAACAGGCAAGGCAGCAGCTGCAGACGGCCATG
>CAYWVA010000291.1:0-3840 GCA_964461545.1 uncultured Rhizobiaceae bacterium
AAAAAGCGTGGAATGGAGACCTAAGACGCCGTGTGGGAGCGCCGGTGAGGCGCGACTTTACATTGCAGCGCCAAGCCGGCGCTCCTTCACCCCTCGTCCCGTCCCGAACCCTCGTCCGGGCGGCGGATCGGGCATGGGCGAATAGCGAGTAGCGAATAGGGAGTAGCCAGTATCGTGAAGTCACCACTCACCACTCGCCACTCACCAGCAAAGGAGCCCCCCATGGACCAAGCCCACCCCCGGCGCCCGCCGTCACCTGATCTCGATCTCCATGAAGGCGTAGTCGCCGTCGCTGGCATTGATCACGTCGTGCTCGACCCCGGCCGGGCGGTAGTAGGGTACGCCCTTGCTCATCTCCACCGTCGTTTCGCCTTCAGCGGTGGCGAGCCGCAGCCGGCCGTCCATCAGCGGCACGATCACATAGTCATGAGCGTGCCGGTGCCAGCCGGTGCTGGCGCCTGCGGTGAACCGCCACTCGGTGACGATCACCCGATCGTTGTCGATGTGCTTGATGGAGCGGGCGCTCGCCATGTGCGTCACGCTTTCACGAGCTTGACCGGCTCGACATATTCGTAGCCGAGGTCGCGGGCCACCGCCTCATGGGTCACCATGCCGTCATGGATGTTGAGGCCGTTGCGCAGATGCGGGTCGTCGCGCAGCGCCTGCTTCCAGCCCTTGCCGGCAAGCGCCAGCACGAAGGGCAAGGTGGCATTGTTAAGGGCGTGGGCCGAGGTCTTGGGCACCGCGCCCGGCATGTTGGCGACGCAGTAATGGATCACGTCGTCGACCACATAGACCGGGTCGTCATGGGTGGTCGGCCTGGTGGTTTCGGCGCAGCCGCCCTGATCGACCGCGACATCGACGATGACCGACCCCGGCTTCATGCGCTTGACGAGGTCGGCGGTGATGAGCTTGGGCGCCGCAGCACCGGGGATCAGCACCCCGCCGATGACCAGATCGGCCCCTATGCAATGGGTCTCGATGGCATCGCGGGTCGAATAGACGGTGTTGAGCGGCCGGTCGAACTGCTGCCACAGCGAGCGCAAGACGTCCAGGTTGCGGTCGATCACCCAGACATCGGCCCCCATGCCCAGCGCGATATGAATGGCGTGGCGGCCCACCACGCCGCCGCCGATCACCACCACCTTGGCCGGATCGACGCCGGGCACGCCGCCGAGCAGTATGCCCAGTCCGCCGTGGGCCTTCTCCAGATAATAGGCGCCGGCCTGGATGGACAGTCGTCCGGCCACCTCCGACATGGGCGCCAGCAGCGGCAGTCCGCCGGTCGGGCTGGTCACCGTCTCGTAGGCGATGCAGGTGGCGCCGCTGGCAATGAGGTCCTTGGCCTGCTCGGGGTCGGGTGCGAGGTGGAGATAGGTGAAGAGCACCTGGCCCTTGTGGAGTTGCTTGCGCTCACTGGCCTGCGGTTCCTTGACCTTGACGATCATCTCGGCGCGCTCGAAGATCTCACCGGCGCTCGCCGCAATGGTGGCGCCGGCCACCTCGTAGTCACGATCGGTGATGCCGATACCGCCGCCGGCCCCGGTCTCCACCACCACAGCGTGGCCGTGGGCGACGATCTCGCGCACATTGGTCGGCGTCAGCCCGACGCGGTATTCCTGTACCTTGATTTCCTTCGGGACGCCGACCAGCATCATTGTTGCTCCATGGGAAGTGAACTCGCCGGATGGCGGGTGGCGCCACATTTAGCACTCCGCATCGCACCTGTCAGCCGGCTCTATCGTCGGCGCACGGCGCCCAGCATGTAGAGGCCGGCCCCGATGACCAGAACGGCCCCGGCCCCGGTCACCCAATCGGGGAAATCGCCGAACAGGACAAGGCCATAAAACGTCGCCCAGACCATCGCGGTGTATTCGAACGGCGCCACCAGATTGGATTCGGCCAGCCGGTAGGCCTGGGTATAGAGCACCATGGCAAGGCCGGTGACGATGCCAAGGCTCAAGATCAAGGCGAGGTCGACCGGGGGCGGGGTCGTCCAGCCGCGCATCAGGAAATCGAGACTGGGATGGGCCTCGACCGCAAACTGCCCGAAGCCGAAGACCAGCGACAGCGCCGTGCCGACGACCAGGTAGATGATGTTTTGCTGGAAGGCGAGCACCGGGGCACGGATGCCGTAGCCGAGCCAGCGGGTGAGCATCTGGCCGACGCCATAGCCGAAGCCGGCATAAAGCGCCAGAAGCGCCGCCGGCTCGAATACGCCGGTGCCGGGCCGGATCATGATGAGGACGCCGACAAATCCAACCAGGATGGCGAGCCAGCGATCCAGCCCCACCCGCTCGCCGAGGATCGGGCCAGCCAGCGCGGCGACGAACAACGGCAAGGTGAAATAGATCGCCACCGCATCGGCCATCGGCATCGCGGCGATGGCCATGATGAAGGCGAGATAGGCCGAGACCATGAACAGGGCGCGCAGGATAACGATGGGCCAGCGCGGATGAAGGGTGAGGATCTCGCGGCCGCGCATGCCGGCCAAGAGGAACAGCACCGGCGCGGCGACGATGCATCGCAGGACCAGAAGCTGGTGCACCGGATACTCGCCGCTCAGCCACTTGATGGCTGCATCGAGCGACACCGCCAGGGCTACGCCGCCGCACAAGCTGAGCACGGCAAGCGGCGCGTTGTCCTGCTCGCTAGGCGGAGAGGTGGGAGGGAAAGCCGATCGCATGGGCCTCGAGGATGGTTGAGAGGCGCAAATACAGGGGCTCTTGCCCGGCGGCAATCGCCATTGCGTCCTCATGGGCGGCGGCGATCCGCTCTATCCTCCTGCAGCTTAACCGGTTTGTGGCCGGCGCGCAGGGAACAAACGCTCCGCATCGGCCGTTTGCCGCAGATGAAAGACTTAAGCAGCATGATACCGTCATCGCTTGAGCGGGTCCCGGCGCACACCAGCGATGCGATCAACCGGCAGATCAGGCGCGACATCGAGGATCGGCTCGACTACTACGCTGACCACCCCGATGAGATTGAGGCGAGACTGGAGGAACTGGCCCACGAATGGGATATCGAGCGGGCCATAGAAGCAAATGCCGCGACCCTTGCCTTTACGGGGGTGGTGCTGGGGGCGGTCGCGGACCGCCGCTGGCTGATCCTGCCGGCAGCGGTGACGGCCTTCCTGTTGCAGCATGCAGTGCAAGGATGGTGTCCGCCTGTTCCGGTGTTGCGGCGGCTTGGCTTCCGCACGGCGCACGAAATCGAGCGCGAGCGCTATGCCCTCAAGGCTTTACGCGGCGATTTTAACGAAGTGCAGCAGGCTGAGAACAAGGTCATCGCAGTCCTGCGGGCCGTCTACGGGACGCTGAAGCGGGGAAGCCGCGCGTGAGCGGATAGTACCCGTCACGACGCGGCGCGGCGCAGTTCGGGAACCGACCTGTGATAGTCCTGCAGCGTGCGCACCTCGAGCGAGTGGGCGCGATAGGCGGTGATCGCCCGGGCGGCGGCAAGGGCGCCGGCAAGGGTCGTATAATAGGGCGTCTTGGCGAGCAGCGCGGCGCGTCGCAGCGACCTGGAATCTTCCAGCGCCTTGGCCCCTTCGGTGGTGTTGAACACCAGCTGAACCTCGCCGTTCTTGATCACGTCGACGATGTTGGGGCGGCCCTCGAGCACCTTGTTGACCTTGATGCAGGCAAGCCCATGGGCGGCGAGGAAGCGCTGGGTGCCGCTGGTAGCGACGATTTGGAAGCCGATGTCGATCAGCGTCCGCACCGCCGGCAAAATGCCTGTCTTGTCGGCATCGCGCACCGATACGAAGGCGGTGCCGGTGACCGGCACGCCGACCCCGGCGCCAAGCTGGCTCTTGGCGAAGGCAATGGCATAGTCGCG
>CAYWVA010000292.1:0-3832 GCA_964461545.1 uncultured Rhizobiaceae bacterium
ACGTTCCTGAGGTCCACCCGGCCGGTGATCGGAGCGGGCTTGGCGCGCTCGGCTTGCGTGACCACCTCGCGCGGGAATCGGTCCGGGATGCCGTGCTGATGGATGGCGATGAGGGCAATGTTGCGCTGATCGGACACCGAGCCGAAGCGCTCGGTGACCTTGGCACGGGCGATGCCGCGGCGCGGGTCGCCGGAAAGCTCGACCGCCACCAGTTCGCCGGGCTCGGCGCCGCCGGCCTCAGGACTCGACAGTTCGTACTCGTTGCGCGCCTTCTTGTCGGCGGGAACGACCCGCAGGCTCCCGCCTGGGCCTGCCCGCAACACGCCCAGCACGCGGGTGCCGGACTCCAGGCGCCGCAGCACATGGGCGCGATAGGGATAAGTCGCATCGCCAGTCTCGCTGAGGCGAGCCAGTATGCGGTCGCCAGAGGGCGGTGGTTGGCGGTCTTCTGGCGATCCGGCGCCGCGCCGCGCCTCGACCACGATGCGCGGCGGCGGCCCTTGGGCCTCTTCGTCCCACTCCAGCGGCTGGGCGATGAGTTCGCCGTCCTCGTCGATGCCGGTGATCTGCAGCGGGGCCACCGGCGGCAGCCGCGAAGGATCGCGAAGCTTGCGGGTGCGGCGCTCGAGCAGGCCCTGGTCGGTCATGTGCCTGAGCAGGCGCTTGAGTGCGAGCTTTTGCGGTGCTGAGCGGATGCCGAAGGCGCGGGCCAGATCACGCTTGTTCACGCGCCCGGGGCGGCTGCGCACATAATCGAGGACTTCCGCCTCGCTGGGAAGCTGCTCGACGGGCTTCGTCGCCTTGCCGGAATCGCGCAGATTCATGACTTCGCTGCTGATTTCGCCTTCGGCCCGGTCTTGGCCTTCGCCTTTGCCTTTGCTGCGGGCTTGGTCTTCGCTTTGGCCTTTGTCGGTGCCTTGCGCGCCGGCCCGGACTTGCCCTTGGCCTTCTTGTCGGCAACGAGAGCCACCGCCTGATCGAGCGTCACCGCCTCCGGGGTAACGTCTTTGGGCAGCGTGGCGTTCACCTTGTCGTATTTCACGTAGGGGCCATAGCGTCCCGACATGACCTGGAGATGACCCCCGCCCTGCGGGTGGGGTCCGAGATCGCGCAGCACTGCCGGCGAGGCGCGCCCGCCGCGGGCCTGCTTGCTGGCGAGCACATCGACGGCCCGGTTGAGGCCGACGGTGAAGATCTCCTGAAAATTGTCGAGATTGGCAAACTGGCCGTCATGCTGGACGAAAGGGCCATAGCGGCCGAGCCCGGCAGTGATCGGCTTGCCGGTCTCGGGGTGCTGGCCGACCTCGCGCGGCAGCGCCAGGAGCCTGAGCGCGAACTCGAGATCAACCTCGTCGGGGGCCATGCCTTTGGGCAGCGAGGAGCGCTCAGGTTTGCCGTCTTCGGCCTTGCCGCGCTGCACATAAGGTCCGAAGCGGCCCGACTGCAAGGTGACCGGCTGCCCCGAGTCGGGATCGTTGCCGAGCACCGTGCCTTCGGCCGGAACCCCTTCCTTGGCGCCGTCCTCGCCATTGCCAAGCTGGCGCGTAAAGCGGCATTCGGGATAGTTGGAGCAGCCGACAAAGGCGCCGAAGCGGCCGAGCTTCAGCGACAGCTGCCCGGTGGCGCAAGACGGGCACTGGCGCGGCGGCGCGCCGTCCTCGCGGGCCGGAAAGATGTGCGGCTCAAGCAGATCGTTAAGCGCATCGAGCACCGCGGAGACCCTGAGATCCTTGATCTCTTCGACCGCGGCGATGAAATCGCGCCAGAAGTCGCGCAGCACCGACTTCCAGGCGATTTCGCCAGCCGAAATGCGGTCGAGCTGTTCTTCGAGGTTGGCGGTGAAGTCGTACTCGACATAACGGCGGAAGAAGGCCTCAAGGAAGGCGGTCACCAGGCGGCCCTTGTCTTCGGGCATGAGCTTTTTCACCTCGACGCGGACATAGCCGCGCTCGCGCAGCACCACCAGGATGGCGGTGTAGGTCGAGGGCCGGCCGATGCCGAGCTCCTCCAGCTTCTTGATCAGCGAGGCCTCCGAATAGCGTGGCGGCGGCTCGGTGAAGTGCTGCGCGCTCTCTACCCGCTCCACCCCAAGCCGGTCGCCGCGGGCCATGGCCGGCAGCCGCCGGCCGTCCTCGTCGGCCTCATCGTCGCGCCCTTCCTGGTAGAGGCGCAGGAAGCCGTCGAAGCGGACCACCGCCCCGGTGGCGCGAAATGTGTAGCGCTGGTCGTCGTTGCCTTGCGCCGTGATGTCGATCGTGGTGCGCTCGAACTCCGCACTTTCCATCTGGCTCGCCACGGTGCGCTTCCAGATCAGCTCGTAGAGCGCAGCTTCCTCGGCATTGAGAGCCTTGCGCAGGCGCTCAGGGAACCGGAACAGGTCGGTGGGCCGGATCGCTTCGTGGGCTTCCTGGGCGTTCTTGGCCTTGCTGCGATAGATGCGCGGGGCAGACGGCAGATACGGCTCGCCGAATTTCTCCAGGATGGCGTTGCGGGTTGCGGCCATGGCCTCGCCGGCCATCTGCACGCCGTCGGTGCGCATGTAGGTGATGAGCCCCACCGTCTCGCCGCCGATGTCGATGCCTTCATAGAGCTTCTGGGCGATCTGCATGGTGCGGCTCGCCGACAGCCCGAGCTTGCGCGAGGCCTCCTGCTGCAGGGTCGAGGTGATGAAGGGCGGCTGGGGATGGCGCTTGGCCGGCTTGCTCTCCACACTGTCAACGATGAAGACACTGCCGTTGAGGGCGCGTTCGATCCGGCGGGCACTTTGCTCGTCGGGGATGTCGAACTTGCCAAGCTTGCGGCCGCCGAGCGCCGTGAGCCGGGCCTCGAAGCGATCGCCGTTGGCGGTGCGCAAGGCGGCCTCGACGGTCCAGAACTCCTGTGACCGGAACGACTCGATCTCGAGCTCGCGGTCGCAGATGAGCCTGAGCGCCACCGATTGCACCCGGCCGGCCGAGCGCGCCCCGGGGAGTTTGCGCCACAGCACGGGCGACAGCGTAAAGCCGACCAGATAGTCGAGCGCCCGGCGCGCCAGGTAGGCTTCGACGAGGTCGCCGTCGATCTGGCGCGGATGCTGCATTGCGTCGAGCACCGCCTGGCGGGTGACGGCGTTGAACACCACCCGCTCCACCGTCTTGGCGTTGAGGGCGCCCTTGCGGCGCAAAATCTCCAGCACATGCCAGGAAATCGCCTCGCCTTCCCGGTCCGGGTCGGTGGCAAGGATGAGTTTGTCGGCTAGTTTCACCGCCTCGACGATGGCACTGATGCGCTTGGCGGCGCGGCTGTCGAGCTCCCACGACATCGAGAAATCGTCATCGGGGCGCACCGAGCCGTCCTTGGCCGGGAGGTCGCGAACATGCCCGTAGGACGCAAGGACGGTGTAGTCCGAGCCGAGATACTTGTTGATTGTTCTGGCTTTAGCGGGCGATTCGACGACGACGACGGTCATGCGGTCGGCAACTTTCTACGGTCAAAGTGCGGGTGAAGCCGCCCGCGTCATAATCGAACTCACTACGCTGCCGCAAGCGCTCGCCCGAATTCAGCGGTTAACCGTGGGTCGGAATGGGTCACATTTAGTTGGTGCAATCATGAGTTGTTTGACGTAGGATGCGCAACCAGTAAGTTAGCGCCGATGCCCCCGACCATAGAGCGATTGGCAAAGCCATGGCCAAGGCCAAAAGGAAGATCGAACCGCAGGTGCAGAGCGGCGCTACCCCCGCTCTCGACCAGCTACAGGCGGCGGCCTATATCGCCGACGTGGCACTTGGATTGAGGGGGATGGCGCACAGGGCAGAGCTGACATTTCTGACCTACCTGCTCGATATGGTCGTGC
>CAYWVA010000293.1:0-3829 GCA_964461545.1 uncultured Rhizobiaceae bacterium
CGCTTGCCGAGCAGGTTCTGGCGGAACCGGCCCTGCTTGCCCTTGAGCATGTCGGCGAGCGACTTCAGCGGCCGCTTGTTGGCCCCGGTGATGACCCGCCCGCGCCGGCCGTTGTCGAACAGGGCGTCGACCGCCTCCTGCAGCATGCGCTTTTCATTGCGGATGATGATATCGGGCGCCCGGAGTTCGATCAGGCGCTTGAGCCTGTTGTTGCGATTGATGACGCGGCGATAAAGGTCGTTCAGGTCCGAGGTGGCAAAGCGGCCACCATCGAGCGGCACCAGCGGGCGCAGCTCCGGCGGGATCACCGGGACGACGGTCAAGATCATCCATTCTGGCCGGTTGCTCGACTCCAGAAACGCCTCGACGATCTTGAGCCGCTTGGCGAGCTTCTTGGGCTTCAGCTCCGACTTTGATTCGGCGATCTCCTGGCGCAGGTCGTCGCGCAGCTTCTCCAGGTTCAGCCCGGCAAGCAGCTCCCGCACCGCCTCGGCTCCGATGCCGGCGGTGAAGCTGTCTTCGCCATACTGGTCCTGGGCGGTCAAATACTGTTCCTCGTTCAGAAGCTCCAGCGGCTTGAGCGGAGTCAGCCCCGGCTCGAGCACGACATAGTTTTCGAAATACAGCACCCGCTCGATGTCCTTGAGCGTCATGTCGAGAAGGAGGCCGATGCGCGACGGCAGCGACTTCAGAAACCAGATATGGGCCACTGGTGCTGCGAGCTCGATATGGCCCATGCGCTCGCGACGGACCTTCGACAACGTGACCTCGACGCCGCACTTCTCGCAGATGATGCCCTTGTACTTCATCCGCTTGTATTTGCCGCACAGGCACTCGTAGTCCTTGATCGGGCCGAAGATGCGGGCGCAGAACAGCCCGTCGCGCTCCGGCTTGAAGGTGCGGTAATTGATCGTTTCGGGCTTCTTGATCTCGCCGAAGGACCACGAAAGGATCTTCTCCGGCGAGGCAATGCTGATGCGGATCTGCTCAAACGCCGGCGCCTGGGCGACCGGGCTGAAAATGTTCATGACCTCTTGGTTCATCGGTCTATCAACTCCTTGTGGCGGACTTTCGACCCGCGCTCGGGTTGCATGTCTTTAGTATTCACAAGCATTCACAAAGCCATCCTGTGACGGCAGGCGCAAAACTTCGCACTGTCACCTGCCGTCCGCTCAACTCAAGGGCTCTGCAGATCCACGTTCAGGCCAAGCGAGCGCATCTCCTTGACGAGCACGTTGAAGCTTTCGGGAATGCCGGCTTCAAACGTGTCATCGCCGCGCACGATCGCCTCGTAGACCTTGGTGCGCCCGGCCACATCGTCGGACTTCACCGTCAGCATCTCTTGCAGCGTATACGCCGCCCCGTAGGCCTCGAGCGCCCACACCTCCATTTCGCCGAAGCGCTGGCCGCCGAACTGCGCCTTGCCGCCCAGCGGCTGCTGGGTGACCAGGCTGTAGGGGCCGATGGAGCGGGCATGGATCTTGTCGTCCACCAGGTGGTGCAGCTTCATCATGTAGATGTAGCCCACCGTCACCGGGCGATCGAACTGCTCGCCGGTGCGCCCGTCAAACAGCGTCACCTGGCCGGAGAAATTGAGTCCGGCCTGCTGCAGCATCGACGTGATGTCGTCCTCGCGGGCGCCATCGAACACCGGCGTGGCCACCGGCACACCCTTGACGAGGTTACCGGCCAGTTCGACGAACTCGTCGTCCTGGAGGGAGTCTATGACCCCGTCCTTGCCGTAGATCGTGGTGATCTGCTTCTTGAGCGGAGCAAGGTCATGGGACTCCCGATAGGCCTCGAGCAGTTCGCCGATCTTGGTCCCAAGCCCGGCGCAGGCCCACCCGAGGTGGGTTTCGAGGATCTGGCCGACATTCATCCGGCTCGGCACGCCGAGCGGGTTGAGGACGATGTCGACCGGGCGCCCGTCAGGCAGGAAGGGCATGTCCTCGTCGGGCACGATCTTGGACACCACGCCTTTGTTGCCGTGCCGCCCGGCCATCTTGTCGCCAGGCTGGATCTTACGCTTCACGGCCACGAAGACCTTGACCATCTTCATCACGCCCGGCGGCAACTCATCGCCGCGCTGGAGCTTTTCGACCTTGTCGAGGAAGCGGTTTTCGAGCCGTTTCTTGGACTCCTCGTACTGCTGGCGCATGGCCTCAAGCTCGGCCAAAGCCTTCTCGTTAGCGAGCGCGATCGACCACCACTGCGAGCGCGGCACATCGTCGAGCAGCGCCTGTGACAGGCGGCCTTCGAGCTTGTGACCCTTCGGTCCGCCCGCGGCTTCCTTGCCGATCAGGTATCGCGCCACCCGGCCGTAGGCATTGCGGTCGAGAATCGCCAACTCGTCGTCGCGGTCCTTGGCCAGACGCTCGATCTCCTCGCGCTCGATGGCCAAGGCGCGCTCGTCCTTCTCCACGCCGTGGCGGTTGAAGACGCGAACCTCTACCACCGTGCCGGACACCCCCGGCGGCAGCCTGAGGGAGGTGTCGCGCACATCAGAGGCCTTCTCGCCGAAGATCGCCCGCAACAGCTTCTCTTCCGGCGTCATCGGGCTTTCGCCCTTGGGCGTGATCTTGCCGACTAGGATATCGCTCGGCTTCACTTCGGCGCCGATATAGACGATGCCCGCCTCGTCGAGGTTCTTCAGGGCCTCCTCGCCGACATTGGGGATATCGCGGGTGATCTCCTCCGGCCCGAGCTTGGTGTCGCGGGCCATGATGTCGAACTCCTCGATGTGGATCGAGGTGAACACATCGTCGCGCACCATGCGCTCCGACAGCAGGATGGAATCCTCGAAGTTGTAGCCATTCCAGGGCATGAAGGCGACGACCACGTTCTGGCCCAGCGCCAGGTCGCCGAGATCGGTGGAGGGGCCGTCGGCGATGATGTCGCCGCCCTCCACCTTGTCACCGACACGCACCAGCGGGCGCTGGTTGATGCAGGTGTTCTGGTTCGAGCGCTGAAACTTGGCCAAAGTGTAGATGTCGACGCCCGACTTTGCCGGATCGGTCTCCTCGGTCGCCCGGATGACGATGCGCTTGGCATCGACCTGATCGACCACGCCGGTGCGCCGGGCGGTGATGGCGGCGCCGGAATCGCGGGCCACCACCTGCTCCATGCCGGTGCCGACGAGCGGGGCCTCGCTGCGGATCAACGGCACAGCCTGGCGCTGCATGTTGGAGCCCATCAGCGCCCGGTTGGCGTCGTCGTTTTCGAGGAACGGGATCAGGGCGGCGGCCACCGAGACAAGCTGCTTGGGCGACACGTCGACGTAATCAACCTTGTCAGACGTGACCAGCAAAGCATTGCCCTGATGGCGGCAGTTGACCATCTCTTCGGCAAACGTGCCATTCGGCTTCAGCGCCACGTTGGCCTGGGCGATGTGGAACTTGCCCTCCTCGATGGCCGACAGATATACGACCTGGTTGGAGACCTTGCCCTTGACCACCTTGCGGTATGGCGTCTCGATGAAGCCGTATTTGTTGACCCGCGCATAGGTGGCCAGCGAGTTGATCAGGCCGATATTCGGGCCCTCAGGCGTCTCGATGGGACAGATGCGGCCATAATGTGTCGGGTGCACGTCGCGCACCTCAAAGCCCGCCCGCTCGCGCGTCAGGCCGCCTGGCCCGAGGGCAGACAGCCGCCGCTTGTGGGTGATCTCCGATAGCGGATTGGTCTGGTCCATGAACTGCGACAGCTGCGAGGACCCGAAGAACTCGCGCACCGCCGCCGCCGCCGGCTTGGCGTTGATCAGATCGTGCGGCATCACCGTGTCGATGTCCACCGAACTCATGCGTTCCTTGATGGCACGCTCCATGCGCAC
>CAYWVA010000294.1:0-3780 GCA_964461545.1 uncultured Rhizobiaceae bacterium
CGACATGGTCGAGCGGCTCGGCAAGCTCGGCGCTGCAGCGATCGCCTTCGATATCTTATTTGCCGAACCCGACCGCATGTCGCCGGCCGAGATCGCAAACCAACTTCGCAATCTGGAGGAGGGAGTCCGGCAACGCCTGCAGGCCCTGCCAAGCAACGATCAGCTGCTGGCCGAAGCCATGAGCGCGACCAAAGTCGTGTTGGGACAGTCGGGCTACGGCGGCGCCGCGGTGGCCGATGCTGAGTCCGCGCCGAGCTCCATCGTTACCTTGGGCGGCGATCCGCGGCCGTTCCTCATCAGCTTGCCATCGCTGCTTGAAAATGTGCCTGAGCTGGAAGCTGCGGCGGCAGGTCGCGGCCTGGTCACGGTTCAGCCGGAAATCGACGGCATCGTTCGCAGGGTGCCAGCGATCATGGCGGTTGCAGGTCATACGCGACCGGCTCTGTCGATAGAGCTGTTGCGCGTCGCCATGGGGGTGCAGTCGATTGCGGTGCGCAGTGACGCAGCCGGGGTGCGAAACATCGTGCTTGGATCCGTCGCCATTCCCACCGACCGCAACGGACAACTGTGGGTAAATTTTTCCGGCCACGATCCGAGGCGATACATTTCCGCCGCCGATGTAATCGAAGGGCGGCTGGCGGGTGATGTCCTCGCCGGCACTCTTGTCCTCATCGGCACGTCGGCCATCGGGCTCTATGACATGAAAGCGACCCCACTTGAGCCCAACACCCCGGGGGTCGAGATCCACGCACAGCTGCTGGAAAACATCCTCAGTGGCAGCCTGCTTCACCGGCCGAACTATGCCTTGGGCTCCGAAGTGGCCATGGCCGTCGCGATCTGCCTTGCCATGGTGGCCCTCGTCCCGATGCTCGGCGCCCGGCTGGTCTTCGCCATGGGCTTCTTCATCGCCTGCATTCTGTTCGCCGGTTCCTGGATTCTCTACGACCGACGCTCGCTTCTGATCGATCCTGTTTTCCCTCTGCTGTCCAGCGCCTCGGTCTATCTGCTGCTCGTGTTCGTCAACTACATGCGCGAGGAGAACCGTCGAACCGCTATCCGCGCCGCTTTCGGCCAATACATCTCGCGTGATCTGGTCGAGCAGCTCACCATGAATCCGGACCGGCTGGTGCTCGGCGGCGAGACCCGCGAGCTCACTCTGCTGTTTTGCGACGTGCGGAAATTCACCACCATCTCAGAGCTTTACAAGGACGATCCGCAGGGTCTGACATCGCTCATGAACCGCTTCCTGACTCCGCTTTCAGCGGCGATCATGGAAAACGACGGCACGATCGACAAGTACATGGGCGACGCCATCATGGCGTTCTGGAATGCCCCGGTTGACCTCCAAGATCACGCCGCCCATGCGTGCGATGCGGCCATCGAGATGCTCGCCCGTCTGGATCGGCTCAATGGCGATCTGGAACGAGAGGCCAAGGCAGCGGGACGTGGCTTCATACCGCTGAGGGTGGGCATCGGACTGAACACCGGGACCTGCTTGGTCGGCAATCTCGGCTCCAATCTGCGCTTCGACTATTCGGCGCTCGGTGATCCGGTCAACCTGGCCTCCCGGATCGAGGGGCTGACCAAGACCTACGGCGTACCCATTCTGGTGGGCGAGCGCACCGCCACGTTGGCATCCAGCTACTTGTTCCTCGAAGTCGATCTCATCCAGGTTGTGGGAAAGACCATTCCAGAGCGCATATTCGCCCTGCTCGGCGGCCCCGAGCAGCGGGACTCGCCTGGCTTTGCTGAACTTCTGACCCACCATCGGCGCGGCCTTGCCAGCTATCGCGCCAGGGACTGGCCAGAGGCACGGAAGGCCTTCTCAGCCGCACAGAGATGCACGCCGGCAGGATACGATCTGTCGGGGATTTATCAGCTCTACCACAAGAGGATCGAAGACTACTCCGCCGCTGCGCCGCTATCCAGTTGGAGCGGCGTCGAAACCGCGACGGAAAAGTAATGCCAGCCGGTGTCGGTTAGGCTATATTGTGCTGAATTGACCGTCCCCCGATGCGGGGTGGGGGCGCTAGAAGAGTGGGGGCGTCGTGACGAGTTTGAGGGGCAGCCTCTCCGCAGCTGTGGTACTGGCTTTGGGGCTCACCGTCTCTGCGGCCGGCTCGGCAATGACCATGCGCGAGGCGGTGATGATGGCTGTTGCGACCAATCCCGACATCGGCGAGGCCGTCGCCAATCGTGAAGCCAGAGAGTTCGAGCTGCGGCAGGGACGCGGCCTCTATCTGCCGAGCATCGATGTGGAGGGGCGGGTGGGCGGCTATCAACGTGACAGTCCCACCACCAGAGCCGCTGGCGACGACGACGAATTTTTGGTCGACCGTCAGGTGAGCGTGATTGTGCGTCAGTTGCTGTTCGACGGCTTTGGAGTGGACGCTGAGGTCGATCATCAGGCGTCGCGGGTCGATGGCGCATCGTTCCGGGTGATGGAACGGTCAGAATTCATCGCACTTGCGGTTATCCGGGAATATCTCGACATCCTCAGGTTGAGCACCATCGTCGAAATCGTGAGGGAAAACGTCGCCTACCATGAGCGGTTGCTGGAACGCATCAGGCTGGGCATCGTCGGCGGCACCTTGAGCATCGCCGACCGGGAGCAGGCCGAGGAGAGGCTGTTTGCCGCACGTGCCCGTGTGGACGAGGCACGCGAGGAACTAAGTGCGGCCCAAACCCGCTTCGTTCGTCTGGTCGGTAAGGACGCGGGCAAAGTCACGCTCCCCGCCAGCATCACCGGTTCTCTCCCTGCGAGCCTGAGTGAGGCGATGGCCGTGGCGCGGAGCACCAATCCAACAATCAAAGCTGCCCAGGCCGACATCGACGCTGCCTATTCACTCGTCAAGGCTGTCGACTCCAGGTTCTATCCGCGCCTGACGCTGGAGGGGCGGGCGCGGACCGGCGCTGATCTCGATGGCATCAGGGGCCCCGACTCAGAGCTCAGGGCCGGGGTCGTGCTGGAGTGGAACCTGTACAGGGGCGGCATTGACCTGGCCGACCGTCAGGAGCAGATCCGCCGCACCGATGAGGCGACGATGCGGCTGCACAGCATCTCGCGCGAGGTCGACGAGGCGGTCCGGCTCGCCTGGGATCGTCGCCATTTCCAGCGCCAACGGTTGGAGTTCATACGCCAACAGGTGGCAGCGGTGGGCCAGCTCGTCGCTAGCTATGCCGAGCAGTTCATCATCGGCCAGAGATCACTACTCGACCTGCTGGACACCCAGAATACCTTATTGAACACCCGCATCACGGCTGAGACGGCGGCAACGGCGGTCATCCTCGCCGAATACCGGATCCTGGCGGCCTGCGGCATTCTGCTGCGGACATTGGGCATTGCGCCGCCGCCTCAGGCCACGCCCTATGCGCGCGACCAGGCTGAGGTCCCGCCGACCCCGCCGAGTCACGCGCTGCCGCGTGTCCCACCGCCTGCCCCGCCTGCCACGCTCGGGCCGCTCTATTGATGGGGGCTGCCGAGGTGGCTTCTGCCAGAAGCCATTCAGGGGTATAAGCACAACGGCGCCTCGTACTCGTCCATGTGGGCCAGAAGCCGGCGCGTCGTTTTTGATCGCGGCGTTCCCGCGGTGTGAAGGTAACTGGGCGACTGCATGGTAGAGCAGAGCTTGCTGCTTCAAAACGAGTCGCGGACCAAGGGTGATGCTGCGCCCCTCGCTGAGGCGCCGCCACCGGCTGGCGCGGAGTCGGACCCGCTGTTGGGCTGCCTCTTGGCAGTTGCCGCCTTCTATGATCGGCCTGCTTTGCCAGACATGCTTA
>CAYWVA010000295.1:0-3777 GCA_964461545.1 uncultured Rhizobiaceae bacterium
TCTCGGCGGTGTCGCCGACATAGTCGCGCGACAGCCGGTAGAGAACCGGGTCGACGTGGGGCTCGAGCAACTGGGCGAAAATGCGACGCAGCGGCAGCCGACGGAACAGCCCGTCGGTCAATGCCGCCAGCCCATAGCCGCGGTCGGGATCGGGCGTAGTGCGGAAATACTCCGCCAGACAATCGAGCTTGCGGTTGCGCGACGGCGTATAGACGAGCCGATTGATGAGCTCGGCAAAGCGCTCCATCACTCGTCCTCGTCCTCATAGCCGATCAGCGACAAAGCGCGGGCCGTGCGCCCGGAGCGAGCAAGCTGGTGGGTAAGGGCATCGTCGCGGCCGTGGGTGGCCCAGATCTCGGAGGCGCCGGTTTGGTCGATGGTCGCCAGCAGCTCGGGCCAGTCGGCATGATCGGAAACGACGAGGGGGAGCTCGACGCCGCGCTGGCGGGCCCTGCCGCGCACCCGCATCCACCCGCTGGCGAACGCCGTCACGGGATCATCGAGGCGGCGCGACCAGCGGTCCGACAGGGCCGAGGGCGGGCACAGCACGAGCGCTCCGGCAAGTGTCTTCGGCTCGGCGTCGGCGAAGGGCAGCAAGGTGCCTAGGCGGACGCCCAACTCCTCATAGAGCGCGCAGCACGCCATCAGCGCGCCATGCAGGTAGATCGGCGCATCGTAGCCCTGGTCGCGCAGCAGCGCGATCATGCGCTGGCATTTTCCCAGGGCGTAGACGCCGAGCAGGTGCGGCCGATCGGCGTTGCGGGCAAGCGAATCCAGCAGCCGGCGCACTTCGCGCTCGACCGGCTCATGGCGAAACACCGGCAGCGCAAACGTCGCTTCGGTGACGAAGAGATCGCACGTTACGAGTTCGAAGGGGGCGCAGGTCGGATCGGCGCTGCGCTTGTAATCGCCCGACACCACGACGCGCATTGCCCCCCATTCGAGCACCACCTGAGCCGAGCCCAGAATATGACCGGCCGGCACCAGGGTCAGCTGCACGCCGTCGATGGAGCGCGCCTCGCCATAGGGCAGGGCTTCGAGCGTTCCGCCGGCCTGCTCGCCATAGCGGGTGCGCATAATCGCCAGGGTCTCGGGCGTGGCGAGGACGGCGCGATGGTTGGGCCGAGCATGGTCGCTGTGGCCGTGGGTGATCACCGCCCGGTCGACCGGGCGCTGCGGATCGATGTGAAATCTGCCCGCGGCGCAATAGAGTCCGTCCGGGGTTGGATACAGCCACTTGGAGGGGTGGAGAGCGCTGGCCATGGGCCTCTAAATGCGCTGCAGCGCTGGCGATTTCCAGAGCTGGGACGGCACAGGGCTCAGTTGCAAGCGCGCGGGATGGTTTCGTCGAACTCCTGGTCAAACACCAGCCTGTCGCCTTCATAGGCTTCGATGCGGGCCTTGAGGCGGAACTCGGTCGCGGTGGCCGTCATCTCGCTCATCGCTTCGGTCCTCACCTGCCAGGTGCCGCGCTCAAGCTCCTGGGTCCAATGGGTGGTGGCCCGTGCCGAGAGCGGGTCGTCGGGGAGGATCGTGTAGGTTTCACGCCCGATGCTGCCGGTAACCAGGTTGTGCTTGAGATCTCGGCGCTTGCCGAAGTCGTCGACGATTTCCAGTGTCACGAGTCCGGTGGCCGGATCGGTACGCGTTTGGCGCAAATGCGAGGTTGCGCGCAAATGCTCCTGGTCGAGCGGCGGTGCGGTCACGGCGCCCGCAAACTCAGGCGCCTGCTCGCTTGGCAGCCCGCGGCGGATCGGCACCTCGAGCCGGCAGGCGGCGGCGTGGACGGTGAGCGTCACCGGCTCGGGCGCCGGCCACATCAGCGGCCAGTAACTGGTGGAAATGGCCAGCCGGAGCTTGTGCCCCTCCGGCAGATGCCAGGCAATATCGTCAAAGCCAATACGTGCCCGATAGCGCCGCCCGGGCTCGAGTGGTGCGGGATGCTCGTGGCTTTGGAGATGGGTGAGATTGAACAGCTGGTAGGTCATGCGCGTGACCGCCCCGTCCGGCCACACGTCGTTGAGCCGCAGGGCCAGAAAGGCGACCGGCTTGTCGACGCTGAACTCAAGATCGACCGCCGGCCTGCCTACCATGTCGATGGCCTCGCCGAGCTTGCCGCTGTCGAACACCAGCGAGTTGCCATCGTCGAGGGCCTGGTCGCCGGGAAACTCCGGTCCGAGCCAAATGGCACAATATTCACCACCGCTGAGACCGGTGGTCTGGGGCGACGAAACCTTGAGGGCGACGTCGGTGCCGGGCTTTTCCCGCAAGCCGTCGGGCGTCAGGTGGAGGGTGTGGACTTCGGTGCCGGTCGGGGGCCAGGCGACATCGGCGACCCAGCGTCCGGGGAGCCGCGCCGGCAAGCCGTCGGGTCGATAGGCCTCCATGACGTAGTAGCGGATGGCGGGATCGTGCAGCACCCGGGTGGATTCGCCTTTCAGCCAGAAATCCCACCATCTGAGGGCCTCCTGCAGGAAGCCGATGCGCGGTTCGGGCACGGCAAAGTGAGGGTATTTGTGGACCCACGGCCCGATGATGGCCCGGACGGGGGAGCGCAGGCCGCGCAGAAGCCGCGGGACGGCATTCGAATAGGCATCGTTCCAGGCGCCCACCGCCAGCACCGGGATCTGGATGGCGTCGAAGTCCTCGCACACCGAGCCATGCTTCCAGTACGCGTCGCGATGGGGATGCGTGAGCCATTGGGCGGCATAGAACGGCAGGTTCTCCAGCCGGTTCAGCCACTGATCGCGCCAGCCTTCGCCGACCAGTGCCGGGTCGGGGGGGCGAGAGGAATAGGACAGCATGGTGCCGCCCCAGCCGAGGTTTTCGTTGATCAGGCAGCCGCCCTTGTAATGGATGTCGTCCTCATAACGGTCGTCGGTGGAGCACAAGGTGATGATCGCCTTGAGCGCCTCGGGGCGGCGCGCCGCCACCTGCAGGCCGTTGAACCCGCCCCACGAAATGCCCACCATGCCCACTTTGCCGGTCGACCAGGGCTGGGCGGCAAGCCACTCGATCACCGCCACGGCGTCGTCCTGCTCTTGGGGCGCGTACTCGTCGAACATGAGGCCTTCCGACTCGCCGTTGCCGCGCATATCGACGCGAACGCAGGCATAGCCGTGGCCGGCGAAATAGGGGTGGGTCAGGGCATCGCGCTCCGCCGTGCCGTCGCGCTTGCGGTAGGGAAGGTATTCGAGGATGGCCGGAACCGGGCTCGTCTCGGCATCGACGGGCATCCAGATGCGGGCCGCCAGCCGGCAGCCGTCCGGCATCGGGATCCAGACATTCTCCAGTTCCTTGATGTCGCGTGGAAACCGGTCGACGACCTGCATGGTGGACGGTACTCCCTGGTGGGCAGGGCACCAGGGATGGCGAAGCTTTTCGCCGGCGTCAAGCGCGCTTCATACGCCGCCGATCGTGCAGCGGCTGATAGGCCATGCGGGCGTGGTATTCGCAGTAGGGCGTCGACTCCCTGGGCGACATGCCGCAAAAGTAGAAGTCCTCGGTGCCGGGCTCGCCGATCGGCCAGCGGCAGGTTTTCTCAGACAGCATGAGAAGACTCACCCTCTCACCCTTGGGAATGTCGACGAGGCGGATCGGCTCCGGTTCGGGCCGCAGCATCCGTTCCTGGCAGATCTGGGGTTTAAGCGCGGTGGCCCCGGCGGTCGGCAGCATCCTGGCGCGGCCGGGATGGCTCGGCTGGCGTGGACGGCGCGGTCGCGAACTCGCCACCCGGGCCGGGGCGGCGCGGCCGCTGAGACCAAGCCGGTGGACCTT
>CAYWVA010000296.1:0-3776 GCA_964461545.1 uncultured Rhizobiaceae bacterium
ACGGTGATCACCGGCCCGATCCAGTATCGGCTGTTTTCAATGGTGGTCGGCCTGGCCGGATCAGGGCCGGCGAGGGCGCGCAGTTCGCCCTCGATGATGTCGGGGATCGAGAAGCGGCGGACGTTGCCGTCCACTTCGTAGCGCACCCGCTCCTGCACCACGCCGAGGAAGCGGCCGACGAGGACCGACAACAATGCCGTAGTGCCGCCGGCCCGGCCGGACAAAATCTGGGTCAGCGCCTTCACCTGATAGACGTCAGCCTTGTCGTCGATGTAAAGCCCTGCCGTCCAGTTGCCGCGGGCAAGCCGACCTGGAACATCGAGGATGAGCCCGATCGCGACACCGGTGAGGTCCACGTTGCCATAGCGGCCATCCTCGATGAGGATGCCGGCCCAGGCCAGGCAGTCGCCTTCGGTGGGCGGGTGTTTGCCGAGCGAGATGACGCACGGGCAGAAGATGGTGCAGTTGCACGACATGATGAGTTCGCCCTTGATATGCCAGGGCTCGGTGGCAGGCATGTTGTCCTCCTGGATCGGCGTCCCTCGGGATCAGCGTCCCTTGAATGCCGGTTGGCGCTTTTCCAGGAAGGCGGCCACGCCCTCCCGGAAGTCCTCGCTGGCTGCTGCCCGGCGCTGCAGCTTGGCCTCAAGCGCAAGCTGGGCCGCAAACGTGTTGGTCGCGGCGGCGTGCACTGACTGCTTGATGAGCGCCAGCGCGCCGGTGGGCTGGCGCGCCAGGCGCTCGGCAAGGGCGCGGGCCTCCGCCATGAGGCGGCCGTCGTCAACGGTTTTCCAGATCAGTCCCCAGGCCTCAGCCGTCTCGGCAAGCAGCGGCTCGGCCAGCATGGCGAGCCCCTTGGCGCGCGCCTCCCCCAAAGTCCGGGTCAAAGTCCAGGTGCCGCCGGAGTCGGGCACCAGGCCGATACGGGCAAAGGCTTGCAGGAAGGTCGCCGAACGGGCGGCCAGCACGATGTCACAGGCCAGCGCAATATTGGCGCCGGCGCCGGCCGCCACGCCGTTGACGGCGCACACGACAGGGAAGGGCAGGGCCTTCAGCCGTTCCACCAGCGGGTTGTAGTTCTCCTCCAGCGTGTCCCCGACCCGGGCCAGATCGAAGTCGCCCAGGTCCTGCCCGGCGCAGAATGCGCGCCCCGCTCCGGTCAGCAGCATGGCGCGCACCCGGCGCCCGGCGATCTCGTCGAGCGCCGCCTTGAGTTCCTGATGCATGGCCCATGTCAGGCTGTTGAGCTTGTCGGGCCGGTTGAGTGTCAAAATGGCGACGTCGCCGTCGCATTCGAAGATGAGATCGTTATATGTCATCGGGAACTCAGCCTTTCGCCTCCCCAACCGGCCGCCACAGATGCCTGACACCTACCAGAGACGCCGCCTGCGACAAACCCCATTCCACCGCCGCTTGCCGGGGCCGGGGCGATGCCGCGGGGTCGCAGGCTGATGGCTGAGCAGACGAATGTCGCGGTGGTGGGGGCCGGCCCTTCGGGGCTTGCTGCGGCCTGCCTCATCGCCGAGGCGGAGCTTTCCGTCACCATCCTCACCGGCCAGGCCACGGCTAGCCAAGATGACCCGCGCACCATCGCCCTGATGCAGCCGTCGATCCGGCTGCTGGCCCATCTCGGGCTGTGGCCTGGCGATCTCATGGCGCAATCGGCGCCTCTGTGGCGGCTCAAGCTCGTGGACGACTCGGCCGGCCTGGTTTCGCCCCGCCCGGTAGTGTTCGACGCCCACGAGATCGGCGATGAGCCGTTCGGTTGGAACATCCCCATCGGCGCCTTGACCGGGGCGCTGCAGCAACGCGCCCGCGGCCTGGGCGCCACCTTCCTCGCCGACGAGGCGGTGCGCCTGCAGACCTCGGGCTCTGCGGCGGTGCTGCGCACCGCAGGCGGCACCTCCCTCAGTGCCCATGTGGTGCTGGGCGCCGACGGTCGTGGCTCGCTGATGCGCGATGCTGCACGGATCGCCACCGTCGAGTGGTCCTACGACCAGGTTGCGCTGGCTTCGAGCTTTGCTCACAGCGCGCCGCATTTCGACACCTCGGTGGAGTACCACAAGTCAGCCGGCCCGCTGACCACCGTGCCGATGCCCGGCGGGCGCTCAAGCCTGGTGTGGCTGGAGCGGCCCGAGCGCGCCGGCGCGCTCGCCCAAAAGTCCGATGAGGACTTTGCGCGCACTGTGCAGGCGGAGCTTCATGGCGAGCTGGGGGTCGTTTCCGGCATCGGCCCCCGCAGACTCTTTCCCATGCACGGCCTGAGCGCCGTTGCGTTTGCCCGCAACCGGGTCATGCTGCTCGGCGAGGCCGCCCATGTGTTGCCGCCCATCGGGGCGCAGGGGCTGAACCTGAGCTTGCGCGATGCCGCGACGGCGGCTGAACTGATCACCGATGCTGCCAAGTTCGGCGACGATCCCGGAGGACCCAGCGTGCTTGAACGCTATGACCGGATGCGCCGGCGCGACGTCCTGCCGCGCCAGGGCATGGTCGATGTTGTCAACCGATCGTTGCTGGCGGGCTCGTATCTGCCGCATGGCGCACGCCAGCTCGGACTGATGCTGGCCGCCAACATCGGTCCGCTGCGCCGGCGCATCATGCATCACGGCCTCGGGCCGGACGAGTTGCCGCGTGTCATGCGGGCGTGAACAGAGGGAGCCGCCGCCATGGATGTCGCCGTCTACAGCACCAAGAGCTATGACCGGGAGTTCCTGGAGGCGGCAAACAGTGCCGGCCATCGCCTGCACTTCATCGAGGCGCGCCTGTCTCCGGACACCGCACCGCTGGCGGCGGAATGCCAGGCAATCTCGGCATTCGTCAATGACGATCTTGGCGCTGGAACCGTGGCGCGGCTGGCTGGACAAGGCGTGCGGCTGGTGGCGCTGCGCTGCGCAGGCTTCAACAACGTCGACCTGAGCGCCGCTGAGGGCCGGGGCATGTCGATCGCCCGCGTGCCGGCCTATTCGCCCCATGCGGTGGCCGAGCACACACTGGCGCTGATCTTGACCCTCAACCGCAAGACCCACCGCGCCTACAACCGAGTGCGGGAGGGCAACTTTGCCCTCGACGGACTGCTGGGCTTCGACCTCAACGGCAAGACCGTCGGGATCGTCGGCACCGGCAAGATCGGTGAGGTGGTGGCGCGCATCCTGGCCGGCTTCGGCTGCAACCTCATGGCCTTCGACCCTGCTCCGAGCAAGGTGTGCCAGGCGCTGGGCGTCAGCTATGTGAGCTGGGAAAAGTTGTGCGCCGCGAGCCACATCATAACGCTGCATTGCCCGCTGACGCCTGAGACGCACCATCTCGTCGACGGCGAGGCCCTCAAGCGCATGCGGCGCGGTGTCATGCTGATCAACACAAGTCGCGGGGCCGTCATCGACACGCGCGCCGTGCTGCGCGGTCTCAAGGATCACACCATCGGCAGCCTGGCGCTCGACGTCTATGAAGAAGAGGCCGATCTGTTCTTCGAGGATCTCTCCGACCGCTTTATCAGCGATGACGTGTTCGCGCGTCTGCTGACCTTTCCCAACGTGCTCATCACCGGGCATCAGGGCTTCTTTACCACCGAGGCGATGACGGCCATCGCCGAAACGACGGTGGCCAACATCACGTCATTTGAGCAGACCGGCCGCCCGCTGCATGAAGTCTCCCTGGACAAATTCGCGCAAGGTCGAAGTTGAGCGGTCCGGACATCGAAAAAGGAAGCGGCATGGCTCCAAATGACAAGAAGACCATCGATCTGGCACTGCAGGGCGGCGGGTCCCACGGCGCGCTGA
>CAYWVA010000297.1:0-3752 GCA_964461545.1 uncultured Rhizobiaceae bacterium
AACGCCTGCAAGAAGCGATGCACGCTGGTCTTGGCGATGCCGGTTTCGGCGGCCATATCGCTTCAAAGCGCTGGCGGTTCAGGCCGAAAGCGGTACGCTCGCCGTCTATGGCTCACCTCCCGTGTCAATTGAAAGTTTGACTAAGTACTCGGAAAGCCTTGCATTCAACGCCACGCAAAACCTGCAGAACGCGCTCAGCCCCGGCGCCGTCGGACCGGCGGGCGTCCCGTTTTCCTGGATTGCGCGGGGACTGATCGATGCCGAGGCTTTTTTCACGGCTTTGCCTCATTTGCGATCTTCCGGCTGTACGGTATAGAGCTTGGAGTGTCGTTCGAGTGCCGAGCACTTCAATCCGAGGGGATGAGCCATGATCAAAGCACGAACTGGACCGGCGACGCTTCGCGAACGTGCGCTTGCAGCTGATTGCCGAATCAGATGGCACAAAGCCAGGAGGCCGCAACGATGTGAGCGCGTCCCTTGATGGGTACGAAACCTGGCCTCGTGGCGTGGTGCTTGGAAACCAAACAGGATCGGTGGCGTGGTCGGCTGACCGTATGGCGGTCGCGGTGCGACACCAATCCGAGTGGCCAGAACCTGCTCGGTGGTTTGCGCCGGCCTCGCCTACAGGCCTAGCACTGAAGCAACCTTTTGGTCTGGCGGATGAGTGCGATCGGAATCGAGAAGGCACCCCGAATGGAAGGTCGATCGCTCACCGCAACGAGCCCGACGGCCGGATTCGCGCTGGTCGCCGTCCTGTGGACATCGACACTCTTGGCTATCATAGCCGTTTCGATCCTGTCGAGCACAAGGACCGACCTCCTCCTCGCCCGCAACGCGGTATTGACAGCCAGATCGGAGGCGCTGGCTGACGCCGGCGTCTATCGAGCGATCCTCGGTTTGATCGAGCCCGACCCGACCAAGGGCTGGCATGCCGACGGCCGACCACATTACCTTGATCTGGGCAAGGCGCGGATCAAGGTCGTGATCCGGCCCGAGTCGGGCAAGTTCGACCTGAACTCAGGGCAGCCGGGACTGTTCTATCTATTGCTGCTCGACCTTGGGCTCTTTCCCGAGCATGCCCGGTCCTTGCGGGATGCGGTGCTCGCTTATCGCGAGTCCGGCACGGAGGGCCTCACGGCCCACCCCTTCCTGATGATCGAGGATCTGATGAGGGTTCCGGGGATGACTCGTGCGCTGTTCTCAAGATTGCGCCCCATGGTGACAGTGCACACCCGCATGCGCGCGATCGACCCGGCCCGGGCTGAGGGCGCCATCGTTGATGCTCTCTCGCGTGCTTTGAGCGGGGAGAGTTTGAGCGGGGAGCGACTGAGCACAGGAGCGGGCGAGGCTCCACAGAGCCGTGTGGTGCGACATTCGGAGCGTCAAGCGCATGGCGTCTACTCCATCCGCTCCGAAGCGCGGCTTGCGGACGCCGCGGTGTTCACGCGGGAGGCCGTCGTCGAGTTGGCCGCAGATGCTCCTGGCGCGGCACGCTTCCTGCGCTGGCAGCGGTCCTCGTCAACGTTGGACTGAAGACGGCGCCCGCGCCCGGGGAGCGCTGGGGAATATCAGCCCTCCGCTGCACAGCTCTGGATGGCTTCTCGATCGGTCCCGGAGATCACGCCGGCCTGCCGAAGCCGGTTCAACAGCCGAGCTACGGCGCTGACAAACTGGCCGTGATTTCGGGCAGAGGCGGCCTCGCGATCGATCAGGTCCGTGACCGTGCAGCCGGCGGGTTCGTCCAGCGAAGCGTTGGTGACGCCGGAATCGCAACCGCCGATCACGACAGTCTCGCTCAGGTCCGAAGCCGGGCACTGGTCCTCGTCGTCCGGCACACCGTCGCCGTCGGAATCGGTCACACTTACGGGCGTGGTCGCCGAAACGGGAAAGTCGGCGAAGTTGCCACCCGAGACGATGCCCTGGTTGGACACCTCGTCCTCACCCCCAAAGGGGTCGTTGATCTGCACGTCGTAAATGATGGTCACCGACTTGCCGGGCGGCAAATCGCCGATCTCGACGTCGATGTCCTGGGCTGCCGCCGTTGCCGCGCCACCCATCAGCGCCGCGGCAGCGACTGTGACCTTGGCCCACCGCGCGCGCCGCTCTCTTTGCATCATGACGATCACTCTCCGCCGGCCCACCGCGGCCGGCCCCTGAGGCTTGCGGAACCGCTGCCGGCTTGCTTAGGTGATGTCCCCCTCGACAAGGCGGCAGCCCGATGAACCCGTTGCCCGACCTCGACGCTTTCCGCACGCTCGTCGATCAGGACTTCGCCCTCTGGTTGGGCGAGCGCGAGGTCCGGGCTCGTCTGATCGAAGCCCACCCATTGGGCGAGGCGGTTGAAGGCCGCCGGCCCTTCTCCTTGCTGTTCCGTATCCCGCGCGAGATCGTGCCGCCACAACGGATTTATCGCCTCCACCACCCCCACCTCGGCGACCTCGACCTCTTCCTGGTCCCGGTCGGCCCCGACGCCGAGGGCATGCAGCTCCAGGCGATCTTCAACTAAAGCCCGCGGCGGACGCTCCATCAGCCAGTAGACGCCTTGATCCGCGATCGGCCGGAAGCCGAGCCGGCGATACAACGACAATGCCCGGCTCCATCGCTCGACGTGAATGCGCACCGGAAGGCCGGCAGCCGCCGCTTCGGCCAGGATGCCGCGCATCAGCATCCCGCCGATGCCGCGTCCGCGCTCGGCCGGCAGGAGCGCGATGTCGATCACGCGGATCTCGTCGGTGCGCCGGTCCACGTAGAGACGCCCGATGGGAACGCCGGCCGCCTCGATCACCGCGAAGCGCGCGCCTGAGAACTGCTGCCGATAGTAGCGATCCTGCGCTTCGAACTGCATCTCGAGGAAGGCCGCGATCTCGTCGAGGCTCCAGCCGGCCAATGCCATCTCCTCGGCCCGGGTCGAGGCGTAGAGCCCGCGCAGGAATGCGCGGTCCGCCACCCCGACGGGGCGAAGCGTAATCTCGGCGGGGCCTCGCTGGTCCATCATTCGTCAAGGCCGCGAGGGGAAGATGCCCTGAAGGGCGATGACGAAGTTGAGCGCGAGATAGGGCTGCAGGTTGTTGTGGGGCTGGGAATCACCCGCGAGGGCCAGCATCCCGTTGGCCCCGGCGCCCAGGCTCTCCGGCGCACCGTACATCGCCGTGCCCCGGGCCAGATAGTTGCCGCCGGGATTGAGGTTGTCGCCCAGCTCGCCCGAACCCTGCAGCGTGTGGCTGTGGGCGGGGATCTGGGAGTCGGTCAGGGCAACAGTCGTGCTGCCGCCGCTCTCGCCGAGCGTGCGGTCGCTGAGGCCCGGAGCCCGGCCCGGCGCCATCGGGGCCCGGCCTTGCAGGTTCGGCAAGCCAAAGGTCGACTTCCCGTCGCCGCCGTAGGTCGTCCCGAGCAGGGAGAACAGCGCCGTGTTCTGGCTGATCGGCATCAGCTGACCATCGCACATTGCCCAGCCTCTCGGGGGGAAGTTGAAGCCCACGATGCGGATCTCGGCGACGAAGGGGTCGGCCATGGCGGCGCTCCTAGTTCTGCGACGGGAAGATGCCGAACAGGGAAATGATGAAATTAATGCAGAGGAACGGCTGCGTGTTGTCGTGGGGCTGGCTGCCGCCGGTAGGCGCGACCACCACCGGGTTGAGCTGGCGCTCGCGGTCGAGGATCCTCGTGTACACTTGGCCGGTCGAGGCGGCGAGCGTGTTGCCGATCGGCTGGCGGCTGCTCGCGCTGGCACCGCTGGCCACGAGCGGATGGGT
>CAYWVA010000298.1:0-3734 GCA_964461545.1 uncultured Rhizobiaceae bacterium
TCCTTCGCGCCGCCCCTGCCGGCACCGGCATCATCGCCGGCGGCCCGATGCGAGCCGTGTTTGAGAGCCTCGGCATGCATGACGTGGTGGCCAAGTCGATCGGCACGTCGAACCCCTACAACATGGTTCGGGCGACCTTCGACGCCTTGAAGCGGGAGTCGAGCCCGCGTTCGGTGGCCGCCCGCCGCGGCAAGAAGGTCAGCGAAATCATGGGCCGCCGGCGCGAAGGCGAGCCGGTGGTCGAATAGGATGGGGACCATGGCAGAAGCGACAAGCGGCAAGACCGTCACGGTCGAGCAGGTCAGGAGCCCGATCCGGCGCCCCAAGGACCAGCGCGCCACCCTCATCGGCCTTGGGCTCAACAAGATGCATCGCCGCCGCACCCTGGCCGATACGCCACAGGTGCGCGGCATGATCGCCAAGGTCAGCCATCTGGTGCGCATCGTCGAGGAGCGCTGAGGCGCAAGGAAATTCGTGATGAAGCTGAACGAGTTGAAGGACAGGCCGGGAGCGCGTGAGGCCCGCAAGCGGGTGGGCCGAGGCGTGGGCTCCGGGCTCGGCAAGACAGCCGGGCGCGGCGGCAAGGGCCAGACTGCCCGGTCCGGTGGCGCCAAGCCGGGATTCGAAGGCGGCCAGATGCCGATCTATCGCCGGCTGCCCAAGCGCGGGTTCAACAAGCCGTTTCGTGCCCGCTTCAACGAGGTCAATCTCGGCCGCATCCAGTTGGCGGTCGATGGCAAGCGGCTCGACCCGGACCAGCCGGTTACGCCGGAGGCGCTGCTGGCTGCGGGGGTGATCACGCGGGCCTTCGATGGCGTCAGGCTGCTCGGCAAGGGCGAGTTGACAGCCAAGCTGTCGTTCGTGGTCCATCATGCCTCGAAGTCGGCAGTGGCGGCTGTGGAGAAGCTTGGCGGTACCGTGACGCTCGCCAAGGCCAGGACGCCGGAACCGGCCGCCCCGGACCAGGAGGAGGGGCAGTAGCCTCTGGGCGATCATCTGCCGACGGCTTCTTCCTGCGGCACCGTGCGGCAGACGGGCATGATTGTACGGCGCCGGGGCCACCGCTATGTGTGGGGATGGCTTTGAGGGCCGCGAGGATTTGATTTATGGCATCGGCAGCAGAACAACTCGCAGCAAATATCAATTTCTCTGCCTTCGCCAAGGCCGAGGACCTCAAGAAGCGCATCTGGTTCACCCTGGCGGCGCTGATCATTTATCGGCTCGGCACCTATATCCCGGTGCCCGGAATCGATCCCATCGAGCTTTCGCGCCTGGTCGAACAACAGGCGACCGGCATTCTCGGCTGGATCAACGGCCTCGCCGGCGGGGCGCTCGGCCGCATGGCCATCTTTGCCCTGTCCATCATGCCCTACATCTCGGCTGCCATCATCATGCAGCTGATGACGGCGGTCTCGCCCCACATCGCCCAGCTCAAGAAGGAGGGCGAGTCGGGCCGGCGGAAGATGAACCAGTATACCCGCTACGGGACGGTGGTCCTGGCGGCCCTGCAGGCTTACGGCATCGCCATGGGGCTGGAGGGCCAAGGCAGCGTGGTCATAGATCCCGGCTGGTTCTTCCGTATCAGCACCGTCATCACGCTGACTGGCGGCACGATTTTCCTGATGTGGCTGGGTGAGCAGATCACCGCTCGCGGGGTCGGCAACGGCATCTCGCTGATCATTTTCTCCGGCATCGTGGCCGAACTCCCCTCTGCCCTGGCGGGCACACTCGAGCTTGGCCGGACCGGGCAGCTTTCCACCTTTCTGATCCTCGGCATCATCATCATGGCGATCGCCGTGGTGGCCTTCATCGTGTTCATGGAGCGGGCCCAGCGGCGTCTCCTCATCCAGTACCCCAAACGCCAGCAGGGCAACCGGGTCCTGCAGGGCGACACGTCGCACCTGCCGCTCAAGCTCAACACCGCCGGCGTCATTCCGCCGATCTTTGCCTCCTCGCTGCTCCTGCTGCCGATCACGGTGGCGAACTTCAGTGCCGGGCAGGGCCCGGAGTGGCTCAATTACATTGTCGCGCTGCTCGGCCGCGGCCAGCCGCTGTTCCTCAGTATTTACGTCGGCATGATCGTCTTCTTTGCCTTCTTCTATACGGCGATCATGTTCAATCCCAAGGACACTGCCGACAACCTCAAGAAGTACGGGGGATTCGTTCCCGGCATTCGGCCGGGCGACCGGACAGCCGAGTACATCGACTACGTGCTGACCCGGGTGACGACCATCGGCGCCCTCTATCTGGCGCTGGTGTGCCTGCTGCCTGAAATCCTGATCTCCCATGCCCGGGTACCGTTCTATTTCGGCGGCACATCGCTGCTGATCGTGGTCTCGGTGACCATGGATACCGTTGCCCAGGTCCAGGGCCATCTTCTGGCCCAGCAATATGAAGGTCTGATCAAGAAGGCCAAGCTGCGCGGGGCGCGTCGGTGAACATCATTCTCCTGGGGCCTCCGGGCGCCGGAAAGGGGACACAAGCCAAGCGCCTCGAACACAAGCGGGGGCTGGTGCAGTTATCGACCGGCGACATGCTGAGGGCTGCCGTCGCCGAGCGCAGCGAATACGGCCAAAAGGCCAAGGCGGTCATGGAGCGCGGCGAGCTTGTGTCCGACGACATCGTTATCGCCATTATCGCGGAGCGCCTCGAAGGGCCTGACGTCAAAGGCGGATTCATCCTGGACGGGTTCCCGCGCAATGTCGCCCAGGCAGAAGCTCTCGACAGGATGCTCCAGTCCAAGGGCACAAAGCTCGACAGCGCGATCGAGATAAAGGCCGACGATGAGGCCCTGGTCGAGCGGATTTCCGGACGGTTCGCCTGCGCCAAGTGCGGCCGGGGCTATCATGACCGCTTCGATCCGCCGAAGGTGCCGGGTGTGTGTGATGTGTGCGGCAGTACTGAGTTCGTCCGCCGGCCCGACGACAATGAGGCCACGGTGAGAGGCCGGCTTGAAGTCTATAACCGGCAGACGGCGCCACTGGTGGCGTATTACGCTGCACAAGGAAAATTGAAGACGGTGAACGGCATGGCCTCGATGGACGAGGTCACCCACCAACTCGAGGAGGTGCTCGACCGGCTGTGACAAAGGCGACGAGGGAGTTGACGTGGCAGGTGTTCCTGCCTAAATACGTGCAAATTCTGGTCGTCAAGATGGCTGCTTCAAGGGGACCGCCAGGAGTCCCGCTTGGGAGCGGCCTGTTGCCATTCCGCTAGAGCAAGCGCTGATTGAAAAACGGGTTGCGGCCGGCAACCGAGACCGCAACAAGGGCGTAGGAGAGCGAAAACGTGGCTCGCATCGCAGGCGTAAACATACCGACCAACAAGCGCGTCGAGATTGCGCTCCAGTACATCCATGGCATCGGCCAGCATCACGCCAAGGAAATCTGCAGCAAGGTCAACCTCGCGGCGGATCGCCGGGTGAACCAGCTCAGCGACGCCGAAGTGCTGCAAATCCGCGAGATGATCGACCGCGACTATGCGGTGGAAGGGGACCTGCGCCGCGAAGTGGGCATGAACATCAAGCGGCTGATGGATCTGGGCTGCTATCGGGGCTTGCGGCATCGTCGCGGGCTGCCGGTGCACGGTCAGCGCACCCACACCAACGCCCGCACCCGCAAAGGTCCGGCGAAGCCGATCGCCGGCAGGAAAAAGTAACTCGAGCATCGCGAAGGTAGGTCTATGGCCAAGGAACCCGTTCGGCCGCGCCGCAAGGAGCGCAAGAACATCACGTC
>CAYWVA010000299.1:0-3718 GCA_964461545.1 uncultured Rhizobiaceae bacterium
CTCATCGATCGCGAACGCTCCTTTGTCGAGGGCAAGTCTGAATCGTTTGCCGAGAGCCTCAGGGAGCGCGGCATCGAACTTTATGAGGGGACTGCGCGCTTCGTCGGCCGCACCCGGGTGGCGGTCGGCGATAGCGAGCTTGAGGCCGGCAAGATCGTCATCGCCACCGGCTCCAAGCCGCGGCCGCTGCCTTTTCCCGGCGCCGAGCACCTGATCATCAGCGATGATCTGCTCACCGACCGCGCCTTGCCTCGCTCGCTGGGGTTCATCGGCGGCGGCGTCATTGCGCTTGAGTTCTCACACGTGCTCACCCGGGCCGGCTGCAAGGTGACGATTTTGGAGGCGGCGCCGCGGCTGCTGCCGGCCGCCGACGCCGACGCCGCAGCGGTGCTCCGCGAGGCGACCGAAAAGGTCGGCATCGAGGTGCTGACGCAAGTCGAGGTGGAAGAGGTCGAGACCGGCGATGCCGGCCTCATGGTGCGCTATCGCCACCAGGAGGAAACGCATACGCTCACTGTTGACCGGGTCGCCAACGGTGCGGGGCGCATCCCCGACGTCGAGTCGCTCGATCTCGATGCGGCAGGCATCGAGCACGAACGCACGCGCATCGCCCTCGACGAGTACTTGCGTTCCCGTTCCAACGCGGACGTCTATGTCGCCGGCGATGCGGTGGCCGAACGCCCCCAGCTGTCGCCGCTTGCCACCCATGAGGGTCGTGCGGTCGGAAACCATATCGTCGGCGCTGGCGGCGGCCCGCTCGATTTTCTAGCGGTGCCCTCGGTTGTATTCACGGTGCCGGCGCTGGCAAGCGTGGGGCTCACCGAGGACCAGGCACGCGACAAGGGCGTGGCCTTCGAGGTCAAGGAGACCGACATGCGCGGCTGGCTCTCGTCGCGCCTTTACGGCTCTGAGACGGCTTATGCCAAGGTGCTCGTTGAGCCCGACAGCGGCCGCATTCTCGGCGCGCACCTGGTTGGCAAGCGCTCCGAAGAAGTGATCCATCTGTTTGCGTTGGCGATCAAGCAGCGGCTCACTCGCGCCGACTTGTCGTCTGTGGTCTACGCCTTTCCGACCTTCAGCTCGGATTTGCCGTCGATGCTGTGACCAAAGGGGAGGGGCGGAACTTGAGTGCCTTACCAAAAATTTAGTGGAACCGGGGCGCTCTTGTTGCCAGTGTCCGGGAGCCCCAGCGGTCACTTCCCAACCGCTTCGACAAGGAGGTACGCCGTTTGTCACGTCATCGTTATGCGGTCTTGGCCGCGCCTTTCCGCAAGGCGCTGTTCCATCTGGTCGCGATTGCGGCTGTGCTCGCCCTTGTGGTGGTTGTCTCAGTGCCTGCTCGCGCCCTCAACGTCGAGGTGAGCCATTTCACCTTGGACAACGGCCTGCAGGTGGTGGTGATTCCAGACCGCCGCGCCCCCGTCGTCACCCACATGGTGTGGTACCGCGTCGGCTCGGCCGATGAACCGCAGGGCAAGGCCGGCATCGCCCATTTCCTCGAGCACCTGCTGTTCAAGGGCACCGAGACCCTTGAACCGGGCGAGTTCTCCAGGACCGTGCGTCGCCATGGCGGCCAGGACAATGCCTTCACCGGCAGAGATTACACCGGCTATCACCAGCGCATCAGCAGGGACAACCTCGATCTCGTGATGGGGCTGGAGGCGGATCGGATGGCGAACCTCGTGCTCACCGACGAAGACGTGGCGACCGAACTTGACGTCGTTCTCGAGGAGCGCCGCTCGCGCATCGACAACAACCCGCAGAGCCTGCTGTCGGAGCAGGTCAGCGCGGCGCTCTACCTCGCTCACCCCTATGGCAGGCCGATCATCGGCTGGATGGCCGAGGTCATGCAGCTCACTCGTGAGGATGCGCTGAATTTTTATCGCATCCACTATACCCCCCGGAATGCCATCGTGGTGGTGGCCGGCGACGTCACGCCTGAAGAGGTGCGGGCTCTCGCCGAGAAGCATTATGCGCCGCTCGACAACACCGCGAATCCGGGCCCGCGGGTGCGCACGCCCGAGCCCGAACCCATCGCCGCGCGTCGGGTGCAGCTGGTCGACGGGCGAGCCGCTACCCCGGTCATCCAGCGCACTTATATGGCCCCGAGCTACTCGACCGCCGAGCCCGGCACGGCAGAGGCCCTGGAAGTGCTTGCCCAGGTGCTCGGCGGCGGCCAAACCAGCCGGCTCTACCGTGGACTCGTAGTGCAGGCCCAGTCGGCTGCTGCGGCCGGGGCGAGCTATTCCGGCGACGGGCTCGATCACGGCACCTTCGTCGTCTATGCCGTGCCCGCCGCCGGCGGCGGCATTGATGCCGTAGAGACCGAGCTCGACGTGGTCATCGCCGACGTCGCTGCCGATGGTGTGACCGACGATGAGCTCCAACGGGCCCGCAACCGGCTCATCGCCTCCACCGTATACGCGCTCGATAGCCAGTACCGCCTCGCCTTCATGTTCGGCGTTGCCTTGACCAACGAGCGCACGGTCGAGGACGTCCTCGGCTGGACCCAGCGCATCGAGGCGGTGACGGCCGAAGACGTCAGGAAGGTCGCCGAGGAGATTTTGCGCATCGAGCGCTCAGTGACCGGCGTCCTGCTGCCCGAGGAGCTGCGGCGCCAGGCTGAGACCACCGCACCCCGCAACTGACGCTTTAGCGCCGAGGACAAAATGACTGTGAAACCGTCTTTCCTGGCCGTATGGGGCCTCGTTGCGGCACTGTTGGCAGCAATGTCGGCCCATGCTCCGGCCCGCGCTGATATTGACATCCAGTCCGTCACCTCGCCCGGCGGCATCACCGCCTGGCTGGTCGAGGACAGCACCATCCCGCTCATCGCCATGAATTTCTCCTTTGCCGGCGGCGCTGCGGTGGATCCAGATGACAAGGCTGGTCTTGCCAACTTCCTTTCCGGCATGCTCGACGAGGGCGCTGGAGATCTCGACTCGGAAGACTTCCAGATGCGCATGGATGAGCTGTCTATCCGGATGTCCTTCCGGGCTCAGCGCGATCACTTCAGGGGCTCGTTGCAGACTCTCAGTCAGACCCGCGACGAAGCCTTTGACCTGCTCAAGCTTGCCCTCACGGCGCCGCGCTTCGACACAGAGCCGCTGGAGCGGGTCCGCGGCCAGATCCTGCTGGGAATCCGCCAGGATGAAGAGGATCCCGGCGAGATTGCCAACCGGGCCTGGATGCACACACTCTTCAACGACCATCCCTATGGTCGCCCGACCACCGGCACCGCCGACACGGTACGCGCCATCCAGGCGGACGACCTTGAGGACCTTCGTCTGCGATTGTTCGCTCGACAGCGGCTGCTTATCGCGGTGGTCGGCGATATCGACGCCGAGACGCTTAAGCGGCTGCTCGATGACACCTTCGGTGGGCTTCCCGCCGAGGCCGATATCCCTGAGGTGCCGGAGGCCACACCGGTCCAGGGACCGCTGGTCGAAGTTATCGAACGCAACATCCCGCAGAGCGTGATCCGCTTCGGTCATCACGGCATCAAGCGCAACGATCCCGACTTCATTCCAGCCTTTATCGTCAACTCGATTCTCGGCGGAGGCGGATTTGGTTCGCGGCTCATGCAGGAGGTGCGCGAAAAGCGCGGGCTCGTCTATTCGGTGTTCTCGACCCTGCAGCCGATGCAGCGCGCCGGGCTCGTGTTCGGCGGTGCCGCGACGATGAACGAGCGGGCGGCCGAGACCATCGCCGTGGTCCA
>CAYWVA010000300.1:0-3711 GCA_964461545.1 uncultured Rhizobiaceae bacterium
CCAATGCCCACGCCCGCATCCTGTGGGCGATAGGCGTGCGGCCCGGCGACATGATGTGCATTGCCGCCGTGTTCAGCCTCTACATGGGCAGCTGGGGGGCGCTGGCCGGGGCCGAGCGCCTCGGTGCCAAGGCATTTCCGTTCGGCGCCGGGGCCCCCGGCATGACGGCGCGCTGTGCCCAGTGGCTGGCGCTGCTGAAGCCGTCGGCCTTCTACGGCACGCCCACCTATGCGCTCCATCTTGCACAAGTGGCGGCCGGCGAGGGGTACAATCCGCGCGATTTCGGCCTGAAGCACATGGTGTTTTCGGGCGAGCCCGGCGCCTCGATCCCGGCCGTGCGCGACAGAATCGAGCAGCTTTATGGCGCAAAAGTCTTCGACTCCGGTTCGATGGCCGAGGTGACGCCATGGATGAACGTGGCCGGGTCGGCCGAAACCACCGGCCTCTTGTGCTGGCAGGATGTCGTTTATACGGAAGTGTGCGATCCCGGCACGGCAACCCGCGTGCCTTACGGTCAGCGCGGAATGCCGATCTACACCCATCTTGAGCGCACCTCACAACCGATGATCCGCCTGGCCTCGGGCGACCTCACCCGCTGGGTCGACGATGCGACCCCTTGCGGACGCACCTATCCATGGCTGCCCGACGGCATCTTCGGGCGCATCGACGACATGTTCACGGTGCGCGGCGAGAACGTCTATCCGAGCGAGATCGACGCGGTTCTCAATGCCATTCCGGGCTATGGCGGCGAGCACCAGATCATCATTACCCGGGAGGCCGCCATGGACGAATTGGTGCTCAAAGTGGAGGCCGACGCCCCCACCTTTGCCAAGCGGCCAACCCTCGAGCACTATCGCAGCGAGGTCGCCCGCCGCCTGCAGCACTTGCTGGGCCTGCGCACCGTGGTCGACGTGGTCGAGGTCGGCAGCCTGCCACGCACCGACTTCAAGGCCCGCCGGGTGATCGACGACCGCGCCGTGTTCAAGCACCTGCACGCCGAGCTCAAGCAGGAGCCGCGCTGATGGCCTACGCCCCATCGTTGTCGCTCATCCCCCGTATCGAGGCCGGCGAGCCGGCGGCCATCGGGCGGCTGATCTCGCGGGCCGAATCCGCTTCACCGGAGGCCCGCGAAGCCCTGGCCCGCATCTACCGTAGCGCCGGAAAGGCGCACGTGATCGGCGTCACCGGGGTGCCGGGCAGCGGCAAGTCAACCCTGGTCGCCAAGATGGCCCGGCTGATCCGGGGGCAGGGCGCCAAGGTCGGCATCGTCGCCATTGACCCGTCGAGTCCGTTCTCCGGTGGGTCGATTCTCGGCGACCGCATCCGCATGTCCGAGCTTGGCCTCGACGCCGGTGTCTACATCCGCTCCATGGCCACCCGCGGCGCCGTCGGCGGCATGGCGCGCGCCGCCCTCGATGCCGTCGACATCCTCGAGGTTGCCGGCTTCGACCCCGTCATCATCGAGACTGTCGGGGTGGGCCAGGACGAGGTCGAGATCGCCCGCGCCTCGCACACCACGCTCGTCGTCTCCGCCCCCGGACTCGGCGACGAGGTCCAGGCCATCAAGGCCGGCATGCTGGAGATTGCCGACATTCACGTGGTTTCCAAATGCGACCGCAGCGATGCCAACCGCACCATCATGGATCTGAAATCCATGCTGACGCTGGGCGCCATGACGACTGACATGCCGGAATGGACGACGCCGGTCATCGGCGTGAGCGCGCTCCAAGACCAGGGGCTCGATGAGCTGACGACGGCAATTGCAGCCCACCGCACGATCGCCTTTGCAACCGGGACCGGGCGCCGTCGCCAGGTCGAGATCGCCCGCTTCCGCCTGGAGAAGACGGCAGAGAACCTGCTGCTTGAGGCCTTCGGCCGGACGAGCCGGCCGTTGGGCGCGGAGCTTGCACCGCAACTGCAGCGCCGCGAGGCGGACCCCTATACGCTGGCCAGGAAGCTCGTCGTGTCGGCGCTGAACAAGGAATATGGAGATGAACTTGCATCGCACAGAGCCGCTTGACGACCTCGCCCGCGAACTCGACGACTGGGAGCGCAACGAGGTCGCCGCGTTTCTGAACAAGCAGGCCGAGCGGAAACCTGAGTTCTTCACCCTCGGCGACATCCCGGTGAAGCGGGTCTACACTGCCCTCGACCTCGCTGATACGCCAGTTTCCGACATCGGCCTGCCCGGTCGCTATCCGTTCACCCGCGGCCCCTATCCCACCATGTACCGCAGCCGGCTGTGGACCATGCGCCAGATCGCCGGCTTCGGCACCGGTGAGGACACCAACAAGCGCTTCAAATACCTGATCGAGCAGGGCCAGACCGGCATCTCGACCGATTTCGACATGCCGACCCTCATGGGCTACGACTCCGATCACCCGATGAGCGACGGCGAGGTCGGCCGCGAGGGTGTGGCCATCGATACGCTGGCCGACATGGAGGCGCTGTTCGACGGCATCGACCTGGAGAAGATCTCCGTATCGCTGACCATCAACCCGACCGCCTGGATCCTGCTCGCCATGTATGTGGCGCTAGCCGAGAAGCGCGGGCTCGACCTCGACAAGCTGTCCGGCACCATCCAGGCCGACATTCTCAAGGAGTACATGGCGCAGAAGGAATACATCTATCCGATCGGCCCCTCGGTACGGCTGGTGCGCGACTGCATCACCTACTGCGCACGCCACATGAAGCGCTATAACCCGATCAACATTTCCGGCTATCACATTTCCGAAGCCGGCGCCTCGCCGCTGCACGAGGCCGCGTTCACGCTTGCCAACCTCATCGTCTATGTCGAGGAGGTGCTGAAGACCGGCATGAAGGTCGACGACTTCGCGCCGCGGCTGGCATTCTTCTTCGTGTGCCAAGCCGACTTCTTCGAGGAGATCGCCAAGTTCCGTGCGTTGAGAAGGTGCTACGCCCAGATCATGAAGGAGCGCTTCGGGGCTCGCAATCCTGAGTCGATGCGCCTGCGCTTCCACTGCCAGACGGCTGCCGCCTCGCTCACCAAGCCGCAATACATGAACAACATCATGCGCACCACGCTCCAGGGCTTGGCTGCAGTGCTCGGCGGCTGCCAGTCGCTGCACACCAACGGCTACGACGAGGCCTTTGCCATCCCGACCGAGCACGCCATGAAGCTCGCCCTGCGCACCCAGCAGATCATCGCCGAGGAATCCCACGTCGCCGACGTCATCGACCCGCTCGGCGGTTCGTACTACGTGGAGTCGCTGACCACCGAATACGAAAAGCGCATCTTCGAGATCCTCGACGAGGTCGACGAGCGCGGCGGAACCATCAAGCTCATCGAGGAAGGCTGGTTCCAGAAACACATCGCCGATTTTGCCTACAAGGTGGCGCTGCGCCGCCAGTCTGGCGAAAACGCGCTGATCGGCGTCAACCGCATGGTGGAGTCCGACTCCGAGCCCGAAATCGAGGTCCACGCCTACGATCCGACCACCGCCGAACGCCAGATCTCGCGCACCCGGCGGGTGCGGGCCGGGCGCGACGAGGCCCACATCCGCCGGCTGCTGGAGAAACTGGTCGCGGTCGCCAAGGACGACTCCGACAACATCATGCCGGTCACCATCGACCTAGTCCGCCATGGCGCCACCATGGGCGATATCGTCGAGACCCTGAAGACCGTGTGGGGCACTTACCGCGAAACCCCGGTGTTTTAGCCATGATCGAGACATTCCGCAGCATCGTCCA
>CAYWVA010000301.1:0-3707 GCA_964461545.1 uncultured Rhizobiaceae bacterium
TTGCATGCAGGGCATCACGATCGACGTGGAGCGGTTGCGCCGGCTCGGCTGAGGCCCGGGTCGGAGGGACGGGAGCAGCCGGCGCCCTACTCTGCCGCCTGCAGCCGGCCCAGCGCCTCGGCGACCTTGGCCTTGCGGGCCTCAAGCTCGGAGCGGCGCTCGCGGGTCTCCTCGACCACGTCTTCGGGCGCCTTGGCGAGAAAACCCTGGTTGCCGAGGCGGGCGTCGATGGCGGCGATGTCCTTGGCGGTGCGCTCCAGCTCCTTTTCGAGCCTGGCCCGTTCGGCGCCGAGGTCGATGACGCCGGCCAATGGCAGGGCCACCGTCACTTCGCCGAGCACGATCTGGGCCGCGGCCTCCGGCACCTGGTCGACGAAGCTCAAGGACTCCAGGCGCGCCAGCCGGGCGATCTCGGCCTGCCAGTGCGCTGCCCGCCGGCGGGTCTCGGCATTGGCGCCGGCGATGACACAGGCGATGCGCGCCGATGCCGGCACGTTCATTTCTGAGCGCACCGAGCGGATGACCGAGACGAGATCAATGATCCAGTTGATCTCGGCCTTGGCCTTGGCATCGCCCAGTCCCTGATAGGCCGGCCAGGGGGCCAGGATCAGCGGCGTCTCGCGGGCCGGCCCGGTTTCGGCCGTGCGCTGCCACAGCTCCTCGGTGAGGAACGGCATGAAGGGATGGAGCAGCAGCAGGATCTGGTCCATGATCCAGGCCGCCACATGGCGCGTCTCGGACCTGGCGGCCTCGTCGTCGCCGGTCAAAACCGGCTTGATGAGCTCAAGATACCAGTCGCAGAACACGTGCCAGGCAAAGCTGTAAAGCGCCGCTGCGGCCTCGTTGTAGCGGTGCTCCTCGATGCCTGCGGTGACCGCGTCGCGGGTGCGCACAAGTTCGCCGGCGATCCAGCGGTTCAACGTCAGGCGGGCCGCCACCGGATCGAAATCGGGGTCGCGAACCACGCCCGACATCTCGCAAAAGCGCGCCGCGTTCCACAGCTTCGTGCCGAAGTTGCGGTAACCCTCGACGCGTCCGGTGGCGAGCTTGATGTCGCGCCCCTGGGCGGCCATGGCAGCCAGCGTGAAGCGCAAGGCATCGGCGCCATAGTCCTTGATCAGATCCAGGGGATCGATGGCGTTGCCCTTGGACTTCGACATCTTCTGGCCGCGGGCATCGCGCACCAGGGCATGGATGTAGACGGTGTGGAACGGCTCCTTATGCATGAAGTGCAGGCCCACCATCATCATCCGCGCCACCCAGAAGAAGATGATGTCGAAGCCGGTCACCAGGACGTCGGTGGGATAATAGCGCTTCAGTTCCGGCGTTTCGTCGGGCCAGCCCTGGGTAGAGAACGGCCACAAGGCGGAGGAAAACCATGTGTCGAGCACGTCTTCGTCGCGGGTCAGCATGATGCGCGAGCCGTAATGGCGCTCGGCGGCGGCGAGCGCCAGATTCTCGGTCTCCTCGACAAAGATCTCGCCGTCCGGCCCGTACCAGGCGGGGATCTGGTGGCCCCACCACAACTGGCGCGAGATGCACCACGGCTGAATATTGCGCATCCACTCGAAATAGGTCTTTTCCCACTGCTTTGGCACGAAGACGGTGCGGCCCCGCTCCACCGATTCGATGGCCGGCCGCGCCAGCGTTGCGGCATCGACATACCACTGCTCGGTGAGCCAGGGCTCGATCGGCACGCCGCCGCGATCGCCGTGCGGCACGGCGTGGGTGTGGGGCTCGATGCGCTCGATCAGGTCAGCCGCCTCGAGGCGCTCCACGATCTGGCGGCGCGCCTCGAAGCGGTCGACCTCGTGCAGCTCAAGGGTCTGTCGCAGTTCGGGATCCTCAGGCGACAGACCAGCAAGGAACTCGGGATTGTCGGCCAGCATGAGCCTGGCATGGGCATCGAGCACGTTGATCATCGCCAGGTCGTGGCGGCGGCCGACCTCGAAGTCGTTGAAGTCGTGCGCCGGCGTGATCTTGACGGCACCCGATCCGGTCTCTGGGTCGGCGTAGTCATCGGCGAAGATGGGGATGCGTCGGCCGACCAGCGGCAGGACGACGTTGCGGCCGATCAGTGATTTGTAGCGCTCGTCCTCGGGGTGCACGGCGACGCCGGAATCGCCCAGCATCGTCTCGGGCCTGGTGGTGGCCACGACGATATGGCGCCCCGGCTCGCCCTCCATTGGGTAGCGGATGTGCCAGAGATGGCCCTTGACCTCGACCGGCTGCACTTCGAGATCGGAGATGGCGGTCAGGAGCTTGGGGTCCCAGTTGACCAGCCGCTTGTCCTTGTAGATCAACCCCTCCTTGTACAGCCTGACGAACACGCGCAGCACGGCGCGCGACAGGCCCTCGTCCATGGTGAAGCGCTCGCGGCTCCAGTCGCACGAGGCGCCCAGGCGTTTGAGCTGGTTGAGGATCATGCCGCCGGACTCCGCCTTCCAGCTCCACACGCGGGAAATGAACGCTTCGCGGGACATGGCGCGGCGGCTGAGCCCGCCGTGTTCGAGCTGGCGCTCGACCACCATCTGGGTGGCGATGCCGGCATGGTCCATGCCGGGCTGCCACAGGACGTCGCGGCCGCGCATGCGCTCGAAGCGCGCCAGGATGTCCTGGATGGTGTTGTTGAGCGCATGGCCCATGTGCAGCGAGCCGGTCACATTGGGCGGCGGGATGACGATGGTGAAGGGCCTGGCAGCCGGGCGCTGACCTGCCCGGAAGGCGCCTGAGGCCTCCCACAGCTCATAGATGCGCTGTTCGATTTCGGCCGGGCTGTAGGTTTTGTCGAGCATGGGCGGTTTGGCGGGATCGGACCTTCAAAATGATCGCCGGTATAAACACCACGCGACGGGCCGATGCAAGGCGGGCGGGCTACGTCGACGCGAGCTGCTGGGCGATCTTGCGGATGCGCTCGGGGATCTCGGCAGGGCGGCGGCGTTGGCGGTCGAAATGCACCCCGAACTGGGCCACGGTGGCGATGAGGGCGCGGCTGCGCCCGTCGACGACGCGATGGGCAAAGCACAGCGAGCTGCGGCCGAGATGGGCGAGCGCCGACTCGATCTCGATGATGGCGCCGGGGCTTGAGGGAAGCTCGCCGATGCCGATTTGGTAGGCCATGGTGGCGAAGCCGATGAGGTCGTCGCGCATGTAGGACGACGTCATGCCGATGCGGTTCTGGAACTGGACGTTGGCGTCCGAGGCGCAGTGGATGAGGGTGGCAAGGCTCAACGTGCCGGAGTGATCGAGATCGCGGGCGTGGACGATATTGGCCGCCGTCGGCGACCACACGGCCAGCCGATCGAACGCCACCGCGTCCATCGGCCGCTCATCGGGCCACTCGATCGGCTCGTGCTTGTCGATCTTGCCGCTGAACTCCTGGGCATGGGTGGCCGACAGCTCGCCGGTTTCGGAGTTGAACAGCTTGTGTCCGAGGCGCGCCGCGCCAGCGTCAAGGACGCCGGAGACGATGTGATAGGGATCGCCGGGTTTGAGTTCGCGCATGAAGCGGGTCTGGCACGATTGCGGCTGGAGCCGTGCGATCTGGCGCTGATCGAGCCCTGAGCGCTGCAGCAGGTGCCAGTTGGCGCTGCCAAAGGCGGCGAAATAGTAGGCCGTCGTGAAGTGGTCGACGGAATCGCACTCCCACGGATGGACGATGCTGCGGAATGTCTCGATCATGGCTAAAACACCGGGGTTTCGCGGTA
>CAYWVA010000302.1:0-3702 GCA_964461545.1 uncultured Rhizobiaceae bacterium
TTGTGCGGCAATTCCGGCACGCAGTGGGCCGGCTGGTTCCGCAACGAGATCAATTCCGTCGAGGACCTGCAGGGCTTGCGCTACCGCACGGCGGGGTTTGCCTCCGAGATGGCCCGCCGGGTCGGCATGTCGGTGGAGGCGATGAGCGGACCGGCCATGTTCCAGGCGCTGCAGTCAGGCACCATCGATGCCGGCGAGTTCATCGGCCCGTGGTCGGATTCCGCCCTCGGCTACTACCAGATCGCCAAGTTCTACTACTGGCCCGGTGTCGGCGAGCCGTCTTCGGCAGAAGAGTGCGGCATCAACCTGCAGGTCTACGAGGAGTTGCCGGACGATCTCAAGCAGGCGGTCGGCTTCGCCTGCGAGTCGCTCTACAACCCGGTGTGGACCGAATACTCCACCAACCACGCCAGGGCGCTGAAGCAGCTTGTGGCCGAACAGGGCGTGCAAGTTCGCAAGCTGCCCGACGACGTGATCGTGGCGCTCGGCAACGCCGCGGGTGAGGTCACGAGCGAGCTCCGGGAAGACTCCGACGAGCTGGTCCGGCGCATCACCGAGAGCTTCATCGCCTATCGCAACCTGATCCGCGAATACATGGTCTATGCCGACAACGGCGTGATGAACGCGTTCGCGCTCGACTATCGTTTCCCTGAGTAAATCTGCCGAGTAACGCCGCCGCGGGCGTGCCCTCGCACCAGCACGCCCGCTCGCCCCTCCCAGGCCTGCCGCATGGACCGCATCATCGCCGGGCTGAACTGGGTCAACCGCGCCGTCGGCCTAACGGTGTGCTGGCTGGCACTTGCCATGGTGCTGTTGCAGTTCGCCATCGTCATCCTCAGATACCTGTTCGGCATCAGCTACATTTTTCTCCAGGAAGGCGTGCTCTACATGCATGCCGGGCTGTTCATGCTCGGTGCGGGCTACGCGCTTCTGGTCGACGAGCATGTCCGGGTCGATATCTTTTACAGCCGCCTGGGGCCCCGCGGGCGAGCGATGATCGATGTGTTCGGCGGCCTCGTCCTGCTGCTGCCATCGATGCTGGTGCTGCTATGGGTCACCTGGCCGTACGTGCGCCGGAGCTGGATCTTTCTTGAAGGCCCGATCTCGGTCGGCGGCATCCCGGCCTCGTTCCTGCTCAAGTCCCTAATCACCGCCTTCTGCGTGCTCCTCATCATTCAGGGGATCAGCCTCATTCTGTCCAGTGTGCTGCGGCTGTCGGTGGCAGAACGCGCGGAGCGGGCGGGATGATCGCCCAGTTGTTCGTCGAATATCTCGACATCGTCATGTTCGTCGTGCTGTGCGCGGCGATCCTGCTCGGGTTCCCGGTGGTGTTCACGCTCACCGGAGTGGCGGTGCTGTTCGCCGGCCTGGGCTGGCTGCTGGGCGCCTTCGATCTGCCGCTGCTGGGCGCGCTCAGCCAGCGCATCTTCGGCATCATGACCTCGAACGTGCTGATCGCCATCCCGCTGTTCATCTTCATGGGCATCGTTCTGGAGCGCTCGCGCATCGCCGAAGACCTGCTGGAGACCATGGGCCGGCTGTTCGGCACACTGCGCGGCGGCCTGGCGATCTCGGTGGTCGTTGTCGGGGCGCTGCTTGCCGCTTCGACCGGCATCGTCGGGGCAACGGTGGTCACCATGGGCCTGATTGCGCTGCCGAGCATGCTGCGCCACGGCTATGATCACACGCTTGCATCGGGAACGGTGGTGACCGCCGGAACCCTGGGCCAGATCATCCCGCCGTCGACCATGCTGATCATCCTGTCGGAAGTGATGTCGACGTCCTTTCAGCAGGCCCAGTTCCGCCAGGGCCTGTTCACCATTCAGACGATCAGCGTCGGCGAGATCTTTGCCGCCGCATTGATGCCCGGCCTTATGCTGGTGGCCATTTACCTCGTCTATGTCGTAGCCCGTGCGGTGTTGTCGCCGTCGTCTGCACCGGCCCTGCGCGCCGAGGAGGCCGGCCATGTCGGAGCGCTCAATATCTTGCGCATGCTGGTGCCTCCGGTCGTCCTGATCATTGCCGTGCTCGGCTCGATTCTGGGCGGCCTCGCCACCCCCACCGAGGCGGCCGCAGTTGGAGCAATCGGCGCCATTTTGCTGGCCGGATTCCGGCTTTCCGATGGCCGCTCCAGTGCCCTCCTCGGCATCTGTGTCATGGCCCTCATGGCGGTGATCGGGCTCTCCACCATCACCACGCTGCGACCGCAGCGCGCCGCGGCCGGTGCCCTTGAACTCGGCCTTGCCGGGGTGGCCGTCATCTTGTGCGGGTTCGCGGCGGCCGGTATTTTCATTGCCGTGTGGCGGCTGCGGCAGGCTGGCGTGCTGCGCGACATCGCGGTGCGCACCATGACGATTTCCGCCATGATCTTCGGCACCATCATCGGCGCTTCGGTCTTCGCCCTGGTGTTCCGGGGGCTGGGCGGGGACGCCCACATCGAGGCGCTGATCACCGCCATGCCCGGCGGGCCCGACGGGGCCCTGTTCTTCGTCATGGCACTGATCTTCGTCATCGGCTTCTTCCTCGACTTCGTGGAGATCTCGGTCATCATCCTGCCGATCGTGGCGCCCGCCCTCATTTTGCTCGGCCTCGATCCGGTCTGGCTCTCGGTGCTCCTCGCCATCAACCTGCAGACGAGCTTTCTCACTCCGCCCTTCGGCTTCTCGCTGTTCTATCTGCGCGGCGCGGCTCCACCGGAGATCACGACGGGCGAGATCTACCGCGGTGTCGCCCCCTATATCGGGCTCCAGATTGTCGGGCTCTTCTTGGTGTGGAGCATGCCGGCGGTGGCCACGGCCCTGCCGCGCGCCCTGTTCGGTTGAGGTACGTCGCGGGCTAGTCGGCTCCCGCCGGCAGCTCGACAGGACAGGCCACACCGGTGCCGGCCAGGCCGCAATAGCCGAACGGGTTCTTGGCCAGATACTGCTGGTGGTGGGCCTCGGCGAAATAGAACGGCCCGGCCTGGGCGATCTCGGTGGTGATGCGGCCGCAACGGTGGGTAGTGAGCGCCTGCTGGTAGGCATCCCTGGAGCTCAGCGCCGTGGCGCGCTGGGTTTCGGTTGTCCAGTAGATGGCCGAGCGGTACTGCGTGCCGGTATCGTTGCCCTGGCGCATGCCCTGCGTCGGGTCGTGCGATTCCCAGAACACCTTGAGGAGGTCGCCATAGGACACCACGTCGGGCTCAAAGACCACCATCACCGTCTCGGCATGGCCGGTCATGCCGCTGCACACCTCCTCATAGGTGGGATTGGGCGTGACCCCTCCCATGTTGCCCACCGCGGTGACCCAAACGCCCGGAACCTGCCAGAACCGTCGCTCGGCGCCCCAGTAGCAGCCGAGCGCGAAATAGGCGATGTCGCTACCCGCCGGGTAGGGGCCGTGAAGCGCACGGCCGGTCACGACGTGACGTTGCGCAGTGGCGATCGGCCGGTCGCGGCCCGGCAAGGCCTTGGCGGGATCTGGAAGCTCGAGCGGCTTGCGGCTGAACAGACCCATGGATGTGCTCCCTTGCGGCAGATTTCACTGGTGTTGCTAATCTGGCGTGGCAGCGGCGCCCGGACAAGGGCCAAATGGGGTTGCGGTTGCACAGCCGGCCGCGATCACTATATTGCCGGACCATCCCCTTAGGAGAGGTGGCCGAGTGGTTTAAGGCGCACGCCTGGAACGCGTGTATACGGGAAACCGTATCGAGGGTTCGAATCC
>CAYWVA010000303.1:0-3700 GCA_964461545.1 uncultured Rhizobiaceae bacterium
CTGTACGGCAGTCCTGGCGAGGAGGGCCAGTTCGCGCTGCGGCTCAGGCTCCCGGAAGGCTATCACCTTCCACCCCATACCCACCCCAGGCCGGAAATCGTGACCGTACTGTCGGGCACCTTCCACCTCGGGATGGGTGAGACCGCCGATCGGGCCGAGACCCAGGCCCTGGAGGCTGGCAGCTTCTTCGCATTTGCCCCCGGCATGGTGCACTTTGCCTACACTGACGAGGAGACGGTGGTCCAGCTCAACAGCGTCGGGCCATGGGGGCTCGACTATGTAGATCCTGCTGACGATCCGCGCCAGCCAAGTTAATCTCTCGTGCCCGGACCCAAGGGGTTCGGGCACTTTCACGCCAGTCGCGGCGCGGCGATTGTCCTCGCACCTGACCCGCAGGGCTCGGGGGGGCCTGAACAGGCGCTTGCCATAGACTGCCGATGAGCCCAATTTGTCGTCCCGCAAGACCCGCGTCCCGAGCCAAGCGTCATTTCGATGCGATGGAGGCTTCATGAGCACTGCCAACTTAGCTGAGACCAGAAGCGAGTTCGTCGATTTCTGGAATGAGGTGTTGGTTCCCAAATTCGTCAAGTACCGCCACATTCTGGTTGGCGGCCTCACCCATCACAGCGCCAAGGTTCTTCCCTCCCTCGACATCGGCAAGGGCGACCGGGTGATCGATGTCGGCTGCGGGTTCGGCGATACGGCGATCGAGTTCGCCAAGCGGGTCGGTCCATCGGGCTCGGTGCTCGGCGTCGACTGCTGCGAGGCCTTTCTCCGGTACGGGCGAGCCGATGCCAAGGCCGCCGGACTGGACAACGTGGAATTCCTCGAGGCCGACGTTCAGACCCACCGCTTTGAACCGGTGCACGACTTCTGCTTTTCGCGTTTCGGCACCCAGTTCTTCGAAAATCCGGTGGCCGGCCTGAGGAGCATGCGCGCCACCCTCAAGCCCGGCGGCACCATGACGATGATCGTGTGGCGCGCCATTGACGACAATCCCTGGCTGGGCGTGCCCAAGAAAGTCGTGCTTCAGTTCCTGCCTCCGCCTGGCGAGGATGCCCGCACCTGCGGACCCGGACCGTTCTCCATGGCCGATCCCGAACTGGTCACCAAGCAGCTTGAGATCGCCGGCTATGCCGACATCCGCTTCGAACGCATCGATGCGCCACTGAGGGTCGGCAACGATCCTGATGACGCGGTCCAGTTCCAGCTGGCGCTCGGTCCAGCCGGTGAGGTTTATCGCGAGGCCGGTAACCGGGCGCTGGATCGGCACGACGAAATTGCCGCGGCGCTGCGGGCCGAACTCGCGAAGCATCAAACTTCAAAAGGCGTAGTAATGGGCTCAAGCTCCTGGAAGGTGACGGCGCGCAACCCGTGACAGGACACTGGCGGCCAAGTGGCCAAAGTCCGCTCCGGCTGAGGTTACGCCTCAGCCGCTGAACGGGTTGACGGTGCGCACCGCTCTGCTGATCCAGGACTCCTGGGTTTCGTGCGGCTCCAGACCCTGGCCCTGTAGCAGGGCAAAGGCATCCTTGTACCACTGGTTGCCCGGATAGTTGTGGCCAAGCACGGCCGCGGCCGTCTGGGCCTCGCTTTGCACCCCGAGCGCCAGATAGGTCGCGGTCAGCCGGTAAAGCGCTTCTGGCGTATGGGTCGTCGTCTGATAGTCGGTGACCACCGTCTTGAACCGGTTGATCGCGGCAAGGTGCGCCTGCCTCCCCTGGTAGTACCGGCCAACTTCCATCTCCTTGCCGGCGAGATGGTCGCGCGCCAGAACCGCTTTGGCCTCAGCATCGCGGGCATAGGGAGTGCCTGGAAACCGCCGAGCGACCTCGTCGAGGCTCTGCAGCGCTTGCTTGGTCGAGGTCTGATCGCGCTTGACATCCTTGATCTGCTCGTAGTGCGAAAGCGCTATCAGGTAGTAGGCGTAGGGCGCATCCTTGTGACCGGGATGCAGCGTGAGAAAGCGTTGGGCGGCGTTGAGGGCGTCGTCATAGGAATTGAGCATGTAGAAGGCATAGGCCTGCATCAGAATCGAGCGCGTGGCCCAGATCGAATAGGGATGCTGGCGCTCGACCTCGCCGAAATCCTTGGCGGCGCTGCGGTAGTTGCGCTTATTCATGTTGCCGAGGCCGCGGTTGTACAGCTTGGCGATCGGCTCGGCGTCGTCGATGCTCGCCATGTCGGGCGCAATCGCGTCGCCACTGCTGACAGAGGCAGCTGTCGGCGTCCCAGAGGATCCCGAGGACGAGCCGTCGCCCCACAGATAGTCTGCCATGCCGCCCCCGAGGCCGGAGGTATCGATGCCGCCGCAGCCACCGAGACCGACGATCAGCACGCCCACGAGAACGACGCGACCAGAACGCCGACCGGTCTGACACGGATCTCGCCTTGCTCGTTGCATCAGAACATCCCCGCTGCCGGCCCACTCTCTCGCCGCTTGTTCTAAACCAATCAGCGAGCCCCTGCCACCCCATACCGAGGCTCAGGGCCGTTGTTCGATAAATGCGCCAATACCGGCGGAAGTGTGACAGAAAGCAAGGTCCTGGCGAGGCCCGCAAGAGCTTCGCGCAAGGTTCATTCTCACACCGCCCCGGTGTTCCGGGGTCGGACCAAACCGACGTCAGTTCGCCTGGCGCCTGAGGAAAGCGGGGATCTCGAGCTGGTCATCTTCGAGGCCCGGGTCGATGCTCGGCGTGATCGGGTGTACATTGGCAGGCTGTACGGGGGTGGGCTGTGCAGCCCGGTTGTCCCCAGGGATAGGCTGCATTCTGGGCTCGCTGCGCTGGGCGACCTGATCGGCCGCCGGCTCAGGCCGTGGCGGACTTGCCGGGGGGTCCTCGCGACGTCCGAGGCCGACATTTGCCAGCCGCTCGAGCAGCCCGCGCCGCTTCTTCTGCGAATGTTCGGCGATGGTGGCGATCTGAGCCTGGCGCGCCTGCAACTGGCGCTGCGCAACCGGCGGAAACTCTTCAGGCCTCGGCATTCTCGGCGCCATCTTTTGGGCTGTCGGCAGGCTTTCCTGGGGCGGCTGGGCTTCGGCGGCGGCCATCTGGGCTACGTATGCAGCAGCAGGCTCAACGGCCGGCTCGCCCGCCTCACGGGCGACCGCCTCAGGGTTGAGCTGGGGGGCCGGCTCGCCTTGCCGTTCCTGGGCTGCCGCCGCCGCCACTGGCCGCTTTCCGGAGAAGCCGTAGACAAGCCGGCCCGAAACTGTCTCGTACTCATCGCCCGCCTTTGCCAGGGCGCTCGCATCGGTCTCCACGGCAAGGCCGGTGGCCACCACTGATACCCGCATGGTGCCCTCAAGACTCTCGTCGAAAGTGGCACCGAGAATGATGTTGGCCTCGGCATCGACTTCTTCGCGGATCCGGGTCGCCGCCTCGTCGACCTCGTAGAGCGTGAGGTCCGGTCCGCCGGTGATCGAGATCAGCAGGCCGCGAGCCCCGCGCATCGACACATCATCGAGCAGCGGGTTGGAGATCGCTGCCTCGGCCGCCTCCACGGCGCGCTTCTCGCCTGACGCCTCACCGGTGCCCATCATGGCCTTGCCCATCTCGCTCATGATCGCCCGCACGTCGGCGAAATCGAGGTTGATGAGGCCTTCCTTGGTCATCAGCTCGGTGATGCTGGCGACGCCGGAATACAGCACCTGGTCGGCCATGGCGAAGGCGGCGGCAAATGTCGTCTTCTCGTTGGC
>CAYWVA010000304.1:0-3686 GCA_964461545.1 uncultured Rhizobiaceae bacterium
ATTTCCCTTTCCCGCCGTCATCTGATGCGCTCCGCGCTTGTCGGTGCTGTGGTCGTGTCGCTGCCGCGCCTCGCCCGTGCGCAAAGGGGCGGTGTTCTCAGGATCCGCTCCGAGCGGGATCTGCAGGTCCTGGATCCCGGCTGGATGATCGGCGGCATGGAGATCGATCTTCAGTATGCCTGCCTGGGCTCTCTGGCCGTTTATTCTCTTAAAGATGGTCAACTCGGCTGGGTACCATCCGACTTCGTCGAGAAAATCCAATTGACCGACGATTCGAGGCGCATCGAATTTGTCTTGAAACCGGGCGTCCTATGGTCGGGCGATTTCGGTGAGCTCACCGCCGAGGATGTCAAATACTCCTACGAGCGCATTGCCGACCCGGAGAACGGAGCGCCGTGGAAAGACAAGTGGAAGGACCTCGATCATGTCGAGATCAAGGACAAGTACAGTGGGACGATCGTTCTCAAGGAGGCGTTCGCACCGCTGTTCGTGACCACGCTGTGCGATGGGCCAGGCAGCATTCTGAGCAAGGCCGCGACCGAGGAGGCCGGTGGTCGGTTCGAAACCTCGTTTCCCGCAATCTGCGGGCCTTACATGATCAAGAACTGGGTGCCCAAGCAGCGGGTCGAACTGGGCCTCAACCCGCTCTGGAAGGGACCGAAACCGGACTTCCCGGACGTGCACTTCGTTGTCGTGGAGGATGTGAAGACGGCTGAGCTCGCCTACGAAGCGGGTGACGTCGATATAACAACCGTCAGCGAAGAGACCTTCGTCCGCTACCAGGAAAATCCGCCGGCCGGCAGTAAGCTGATGGTTGCCTTCAACAACAACTGGTCCTGGCTCGGCATGAACGCCGAGCATCCGAAGCTCGCGGACAAGCGAGTGCGCCAGGCAATCCAGTACGCTGTCGACGTCGAGGCCGCGCTGCACGCCGCCTATGGCGGACTGGCGCCACGCGCACGGGGAGTCGTCCTTCCCGGTCTGCCGGGTCACCGCCAGGAGACAAAGTTCGAGACGCCCGACCCCGACCAAGCGCGCCGCCTGCTCGAAGAAGCCGGCGTCACTGGCCTGGAACTGGAGCTGAAGTGTCTGTTCGACAACGACAAGATGACCCTTGCCCAGGTCATTCAGGCCGACCTCGCACAGATCGGGATCACGGTCACCATCACCCCGACCGACCCCGGCCCCTTCTGGAATCTCGGTCTCGAGGCGCAAGGCGACGACTGGAAGGACCTTCAGCTCTACATCCATGAGTTCGGCGATGCCCCCGATCCCAGCCAGATGACTCAGTGGTACATCAGCGAGCAGGTCGGCGTCTGGAACTGGGAGCGCTGGAAGGACCCGGAGTTCGACAGGCTTCACTACGCCGCCCTCCGGGAGAGCGACCCGGACCAGCGCGGCGAGATGTACCTCCGCATGCAGGAGATCATGGAAGATACGGGAGCCTATGTCTGGTTGGCCTTCAAGCCGGCGCAGAAGATCTATCGCGACTGGATGACCCCCGTGATCGTTCCCGGCGACCATCCCTACACCCAGTGGTTCGAGAACGCGTAGGACGAACAGCACCGGTCCGACGGCTCCGCGCAACCCGGGTGCGCGCCTCCGGGCCCTTTTCTTGAGTCGCACGCGGGAAAACGAACCATGGCGAACACGCAAACAGAAGCGCGCGATGTGCGCGAAGTCGAGCTCGAGTGGATCCCGCTGTCGGACGGGACACGTCTCGCGGCGCGCCTGTTCCTGCCCGAGGACGCCGAAGCCCGCCCGGTGCCGGCGATCCTGGAGTACATCCCGTATCGCCGCCGCGATTCCACCCGCGATGGTGACAACCTTATCCATCCCTGGTTCGCCGAGCAGGGTTATGCCTGTGTGCGCCTGGATATCCGGGGTACCGGGGATTCCGAGGGCGTGATTCGCGACGAATACCTGAAGCAGGAGCAGGACGACGCGGTCGAAGCGATCGCCTGGATCGCCGCACAGCCCTGGTGCACGGGCAAGGTCGGGATGATGGGAATCTCCTGGGGCGGCTTCAATTCGCTGCAAGTCGCCGCCCGCCGGCCCGAGGCACTGAAAGCGATCATCACCGTCTGTTCCACCGACGACCGCTATGCCGACGACATGCACTACATGGGCGGCGCGATCGTCACCGACACGATGGCCTGGGGCACCAGCTTCTTCGCCCGCATGGCGCGGCCGCCGGATCCGCTCATGGTCGGCGAGGAACGTTGGCGGGCCATGTGGCGTGAACGACTCGAGGGCTGGGAGCCGCCATTCATCAGCTGGCTGCAACATCAGGCTCGCGATGCGTTCTGGAAGCACGGCTCGATCTGCGAAGACTACGATGCCATCGCGTGTGCCGTGTTCGCGGTCGGCGGCTGGGCCGACGGTTACTCCAACGCTGTTTTCCGCATGCTGGCCAATCTGAGTTGTCCGCGGCTTGGGCTGGTCGGGCCGTGGGGTCACAAGTACCCGAATAGTGGCGTGCCTGGTCCCGCGATCGGATTCTTGCAGGAGAGCAAGCGCTGGTGGGACCACTGGCTCAAGAACATCGATACCGGCATCATGCAGGAACCGATGCTGCGCGCCTGGATACAGGAAAGCGTGGCGCCCGCGGCGCATCACGAGGTGCGACCTGGCTATTGGGCAGGCGAGACCGAGTGGCCAGGCGCGAACGTCGTGGCACACAGTTGCAGGCTCGGGCGCCATACGCTGTCCTCGCCCACGCCGGGCCGCGCGGCTCCGGCACCCAGCGAGCAAGGCGGCCTCGCGCTCGCCATCGCCTCACCCCAGAGCGTCGGCCAGCACGCCGGCGAGTGGTGCCCTTACGGCATGGGCGGTCTGTCGCCGGAACTGCCGCTCGACCAGCGGGAGGAGGACGGCGGATCGCTCGTGTTCGATACGGAGCCGCTGGCGGAGCCTCTTACCGTGCTCGGCGCGCCCGTGGTCGAGCTGGCGCTTGAAGCCGATCAGCCGCAGGCCCTCGTGGCGGTGCGGCTCAACGACCTTCGTCCTGACGGCTCCGATCTGCGCGTTACCTATGGCGTGCTCAACCTGGCCCACCGTGATGGTCACGAGCAGCCGGCGCCGCTCGAGCCCGGCCGTCCCGTACGGGTGCGCATTCAGATGAACGAAACCGGCCACGTCTTTCCGGCCGGCCACTGCCTTCGCCTGGCGATCTCGACCGCCTATTGGCCGATCGTCTGGCCCTCACCGCGGCCAGTCCGGCTTGTCGTCCACACGGGCGACTCCCGATTGACCCTGCCGGTGCGTGCCCGACAACCAGGCGACGCACGCATTCGTTTCGAGCCTCCAGTGACCGGCCGCGCCACGCCGCGCACCGTGCTGCAGGGACCGCGCCAGGAGCGCACGATCACGCGCGACGTGACGAGCAACGAGGTGGTCTCCACCGTGGTGCGGGACGAGGGTCGCAGCGTCATCGATGAGATCGGTGTCGAGACCGGATCTGCCAAGCGGGTGGTCTACCGCATCAAGCCGGATGATCCGACCAGCGCGCGCATCGACCTCCGGGAGACATTCCTGCACCGGCACCGCCACGGCTGGGATACCTTCGTCGAGGCGCAATCGGCCCTGACATCGACGCCAAGCGAGTTCCTCGTCGAAGCCTCGCTCAGGGCCTTCGACGGCGGCAAGCCATTCTTCATCAAGAGCTGGCTGGAGCGAATCCCACG
>CAYWVA010000305.1:0-3683 GCA_964461545.1 uncultured Rhizobiaceae bacterium
TAGCCGAGCTCAAACAGCACCGAGGGCACGTCTGGCGCCATGAGCACGCGGAAACCCGCCGAGCGGATCGGCCGGCTGTTAAGGCGCGTAACCGGTTTGAGCTGGTTAACCAGGTATTTGGCGAAGATCACCGCATGGTTCTTGGCTTCGCGCTGGGCAAGGTCGATGAGGATCCCGGTGATCTGTTCACTCTCGGCCACCAGGTCGACGCCGGCGATGATGTCGGAGCGGTTCTCCTTGTGGGCCAGGGCTTCGGCCTCGGCGTCGGAGGCCTTGTCGGCGAGCGTGTAGACTGTGGCGCCACGCGCCGCCCCCCGGCTCAGCGAGTCGGCATGGATGGCTATGAACAGCTGGGCATTGTGCTGGCGCGCCACTTGGACACGCTCGCGCAGCGACAGAAACACGTCCTCGCTGCGGGTCAAATGGACGTCATAGTGTCCGGAGGCTTCAAGTGCTGCCTTAAGCGCCTCGGAGAATGCCAGAACCACATCCTTTTCGGCCGTACCGCCGCGACTGATCGCGCCCGGGTCGATGCCGCCATGACCAGGGTCGATGACCACCACGCGCCGGCCATTGGCCCGTTCGGTGGCCGGTGCGGCATTGGCATCGGCATCGTCGACGGCGCGCTCAGGGCCGGGCTTGGGTCGCGGCCGCGGCACCGATGTGGCGCTGTCCAGCGCCGCCAATCTCTCGCGATCGGCGATACCAGGTTCGGGAACGGCCCTCGGCGGGGCCTTGCCGGTCGTCGGAGGGGGCCCAATGCTGATCGGCGGCAATTCGGTCGGCACCTCCTCGGCGGAAGCCGTCGCCTGGTCGAGCGACAGCTGGTCGGAGCGGTGCATTCGGGCAAACGTCGCACCGTCGGTGGCAACCAGATCTATCACCAGGCGCGCCGGTTCGCCGTCGCGCGGATGAAGGATGAACGACCTCTCGATCAGCACCGGCTGAGTGGCATCCATCACGATGCGCGAGCGGCCCAGTTCAAGGCTGCCATAGCGGTAGCCCGCCAGCAGCCCCGTCGCCTTGCCGCCCGAATCGGCCGGCAGCCGGAACTCGATGTCAGGAAGGTCGACGATGACCCGGTAAGGGTCTGGCAGGACATAGACCTTGAAGCTCACCGTGTGCGTGAGGTCGACGATGAAGCGGGTGCGGCTCGGCTCGTCCGAAATGCGCACCGCGACGGCCGATGCCGCCGTGCTCTCCGAGGCCAGGGCGTGGCCGCCGACCGGCAACACAATCAGCAGGCAAACGATAGTCCAGGCCAGTTGGCGCCAGGCTCTCAGTTGATGTGCGATCCGCTGCGCCTGCCCCATCGAGTGTTCGGCCCCGTGTTCTTGCAAACCGTTATCGCCCGGCCCCGCAGCGGCACGGCACGACAAGACAACCCAGGTTAGGTTTACACTTGGTTAAGCATCAGCCATCGACAGGCTCGGCTACGTCACACTGGCCTCGCCTGCGCCCATGCTATAATCGCCGAATCATGTCAGATCTCGCCCCTCCGCCGCCGTCGCCCGACGGCATCGAGCCGATCACCCTGCGCGAGGCGCTCGAGGAGCGCTACCTCGCCTATGCGCTGTCCACCATCATGCACCGGGCGCTGCCCGATGTGCGCGACGGGCTCAAACCGGTGCATCGGCGCCTGCTCTACGCCATGCGGCTGTTGCGCCTCGACCCGGCGGCGGGCTTCAAGAAATGCGCCCGCGTCGTCGGCGACGTGATCGGCAAGTTCCACCCGCATGGCGACCAGGCGGTCTATGACGCGCTGGTGCGCCTGGCTCAAGGCTTCGCGGTGCGCTACCCGCTGATCGAGGGCCAGGGCAATTTCGGCAATATCGACGGCGACAACGCTGCCGCCTACCGCTACACCGAAGCGCGCCTCACCGAAGTCGCCGTGGCGCTGCTCGATGGCATCGACGAGGACACGGTCGATTTCCGCGAGACCTACAACGGCGAGGACTCTGAGCCGGTCGTGCTGCCGGGTGCGTTTCCGAACCTGCTCGCCAACGGCTCATCGGGGATTGCCGTCGGCATGGCGACCTCGATCCCGCCGCACAACGCCGCCGAACTATGCGATGCCGCCCTTCATCTGATCCGCTATCCGGCCGCCACGACGCCGAAGCTGGTGCAGTTCGTCCCCGGCCCCGATCTTCCCACCGGCGGCATTATCATCGACGCCCGCCAGACGATCCTCGACGCCTACGAGACGGGCCGCGGCTCGTTCCGGGTGCGGGCCCGCTGGGCCCGCGAGGATCTGGGGCGCGGCACCTGGCAGATCGTCGTCACCGAGATCCCCTATCAGGTGCAAAAAGCGCGGCTGGTGGAGCGGCTGGCTGAGCTTTTGAGCGAGCGCAAGCTGCCGCTTCTGGCCGATGTGCGCGACGAATCGGCCGAAGACATCCGCCTGGTACTCGAGCCCCGGGCCCGCACGGTCGATCCCGTGGTGCTGATGGAGTCGCTGTTCCGGCTCACCGATCTGGAGACCCGCCTGCCGCTCAACATGAACGTGCTGGCGCGCGGCCGGGTGCCCATGGTGCTGTCCTTGCGCGGCGTGCTGCGCCAGTGGCTCGACCATCGCAAGGATGTGCTGGTGCGGCGCACCCGCCATCGCCTGGCCGAGATCGCCCGGCGCATTGAAGTGCTGGGCGGGCTGCTCATCGCCTATCTCAACCTCGACGAGGTGATCCGCATCATCCGCGAGTCCGACGAGCCCAAGCCGGCGCTGATCGCCCGTTTCACCTTGAGCGACGTGCAGGCCGAGGCGATCCTCAACATGCGGCTCAGGTCGCTGCGCCGGCTGGAGGAGATTGAGATCCGCCGCGAGCACGAAGCGCTCACCGCCGAGCAGGGCGCACTTGAGGCGCTGATGGCATCGGAAGATCAGCAATGGGCCAGGATCGACAGCGAGATCCGCGACATCCGCCGCCGCTTCGGCAAGGACACCGAGTTGGGCAAGCGCCGCACCGACTTTGCCGAACCGCCCGAAGTCACCGTCGATCTCGACCAGGCGATGATCGAAAAGGAGCCGGTGACCGTGGTGTGCTCCGAGAAGGGCTGGATCCGCGCCGTCAAGGGCCATCTCGCCGACGGCGCCGGCCTCACCTACAAGGAGGGCGACCGCGGCCGCTTCGTGGTTCATGCCTCAACCACCGACAAGGGCGTGCTGTTTGCCTCGTCGGGCAAGTTCTTCACCCTCGACGTGGCCCGCCTGCCCGGCGGCCGCGGGGCCGGCGAGCCGGTCCGGCTGATGGCCGACATGGAGGCATCGGACGCCATCGTGGCGCTGATGGTGCACGAACCGGGCCGCCGGCTGGTCGTGGCATCGAGTGACGGCTACGGCTTCATCGTCCCCGAGGACGACTGCCTGGCCACCACGCGCAAAGGCAAGCAGGTCTTGAACGTCAAGGTCCCGGCCGAGGCCCAGGCCTGTGCCGTCATCCCGCCAGGCGCCGACCACATTGCGGTGGTGGGCGACAACCGCAAGCTTTTGGTGTTCCCGCTTTCGGAGTTGCCGGAGATGAGCCGCGGCCGCGGGGTGAGGCTGCAGAAGTATCGCGAAGGCGGCCTGAGCGACGTCAAGGCGTTCCGCCTGGCCGACGGCTTGAGCTGGCGCGACACGTCGGGACGCACCTGGACGGCGGGCGACGTCACGGACTGGCTCGGGGGCCGCGCCCAGGCCGGCCGCC
>CAYWVA010000306.1:0-3676 GCA_964461545.1 uncultured Rhizobiaceae bacterium
CGGCCCGCCAGCGGCTCGCCTATGACGAGTTGCTGGCCAACCAGCTGGCGCTCGCCCTCACGCGGCGGCACCTGAAACGGGCCTCCGGGCGGCGAATTGCCGGCAACGGGGCAAAGCGCGCCAAGCTGCTGGCCGCCCTGCCCTACGCCCTGACCGGCTCGCAGGCGAGCGCCATCGAGGAGGTGCTGCGCGACATGGCCGCGCCTGAGCGCATGCTGCGGCTTCTGCAGGGCGATGTCGGGTCGGGTAAGACCATCGTGGCGCTGTTCGCCCTCATGGCCGCGGTGGAAGCTGGCGCCCAAGGGGCGCTCATGGTGCCCACCGACCTTCTCGCTCGCCAGCACCACGCCAACCTTGCGCCACTCGCGGCGGCGGCGGGCATCGACATCGACCTCCTCACCGGGCGCGAAAAAGGCCGGGCGCGCGACCAGGCGCTGGCCCGCCTCCAGTCCGGCGACACCGGCATCCTCATCGGCACCCATGCGCTGTTCCAGGAGGGCGTCGAGTTCGCTGACCTGGCGCTCATCGTGATCGACGAGCAGCACCGCTTCGGCGTCCACCAGCGTCTGGCGCTGCAGGCCAAGTCGGGCGGCAATCCTGACCTTCTGGTCATGACGGCAACGCCCATCCCGCGCACTCTGGCGCTCACTGTCTATGGCGACATGGATGTGTCGCGGCTTACCGAAAAGCCGGTCGGCCGCCAGCCCGTCGACACCCGCGTGTTGCGCGTCGAGCGCATGCCGGAGGTGCTGGCGGGCCTGCGCCGGGCGCTCGACGGCGGCGCCCGCGTGTACTGGGTCTGCCCGCTGGTGGCCGACAGCGAGGCGGTCGACCTTGCCGCTGCCGAGGCGCGCTTTGGCGAGCTGGAAAAGGCCTTCCCCGGGGAAGTCGGGCTGGTCCATGGCCGGATGCGTGGGGCGGCCAAGGACGCGGTCATGCACCGGTTCCAAACTGGCGCCATCAAGCTATTGGTGGCGACCACCGTCATCGAGGTCGGCGTCGACGTGCCTGAAGCCACCGTCATGGTCATCGACAATGCCGAGCGCTTCGGGCTCGCCCAGCTGCACCAGCTTCGCGGCCGGGTGGGGCGCGGCGGCGGCCGGTCGACCTGCCTGCTGCTCTATCAGGGTCGGCTCGGCGAGACGGCGAGGAACCGGCTGGCCATCCTGCGCGACACCGACGACGGGTTCCGGATCGCGGAGGAGGATCTGCGCCTGCGCGGCTCAGGCGAGCTCCTCGGCACCCGTCAATCGGGCATGCCGAGCTTCCGCCTCGCCGACCTTGCCGCTCACGGCGAGCTCATCGCCACCGCCCGCGACGATGCCGGGCTCGTCCTCGCCCGCGACCCCAATCTGGCGACGCCGCGCGGCCAGGCGCTGCGGCTGCTGCTCTATCTGTTCGAGCGCAACGAGGCGATCAGGCTCCTTGCCGCCGGCTAGCCCGCTTGCGGGCCTGCTTGCGCGGCTTGGCAGGCTCAGCCTTGGCAGCCTTGGCTGGCCCGGCTTTGTCCGGTTTGTCGGACTTGCCATCCGGTTCGGCCGGGCCCACCGCGAACTCCGTGTCGAGGATCAGCACATTGTCATGTTTGCGAAACCGGTCGGGCGACACGAGCCCGGCGGAGATGACGAGCTTGGCCCCGTCCTCAACCGTCAGGTCAAGGATCGTGACCTCTTCCCTGTAAACGAAGAACAGAAAGCCCGAGGTCGGGTTCGGTGTGGTCGGCATGAACGCCGAATACATGGCCCTGCCGGGCTCCAGGCCGATCTCGCCGCTGTCGAGCTCGCGCGCCACGAACACCACGACATGCACCCCCCGGCGCGGAAACTCGATCACCCCGACCTGCTGGAAATTACTGCCGGGCTTGGCGAACGCGGTCTGGAAGATCTGCTTGACGGCCGCGTAGACGCTGCGGATGACGGGCATCCGGCCGAGGAAATACTCCCAGTAGAACAGAACCGTGCGCCCGACCAAATTGGCAGCCAGGGCGCCGATCAACGTGATGATGATGAGTGCCACCACCAGCCCCACTCCCGGCAACTCGAAGGGCAGGTAGGTGTCGGGGTTGTAGCGCTCCGGGATCATCGGCTTGACCCAGGTGTCGAACAGCGACACGATCGACCACACCAGCCATATGGTGATGGCGATCGGGGCGGCGACGACAACCCCCGCCAGGAAATATGTGCGCAGCCGGCCGGCTAGCTTCATGAGGGACATTACCCGATTTGGAACGACGATCACCCTGCCGCCCCCGGCGACAGCGTGCGATCCGGTGGCAAGACAACATTTCAAGGCTGATAATAGTGCGCCGCAGTCCGCTTCGCCACATGGCAAAGCGGGATTTCCGGTCACTGCGGCAACTGGGAAGGGCGGTGTGCGCCTGAGGCGCAACTTTGCCAACGCTTGTGGAGCGCTATCCCTCGGCGCGGCCGTAATAGCACGCGGTGCCGCGCGCCTTCAGGCGCGAGCACAGGCGCTCGGCTTCATTGCGGCTTTCCAGACGGTGAACCCGCAGCCGGAAAAACACCCCCTTGCCGCCAAGGTCGGCGCGAACCACGGCAGCGTCGCGCCCGCCAAGGAGTTCCGAGTGGCGCTGTGACAGCTGGTCCCAAGCCGACCAGGCGGAGGCTTCGTCGCGCTGTGAGGACAGCTGCACCATCCAACCTTCGAGCGCCGGCTGCGCCTCTTGCTCAGGCTCGGCAACGGCAGCGTCCCGGGTGCTGACTGCGGTGGGTTCTATCCGGGTGGTCTCGCCTTCGGCTTTCCGCTGGCTCGGCTGCCCACTGTCATGGCGCTTTACCGGGGCGGCTGGCGGTTCGATGGCGGGCGGCGGCTCTTTGGTGATCTCCGCAAGATCCGGCAGTGCACTCGACAGCGACGCGGTCAGGAGCGCGTCGCGCTGCTGGGCAAGGCTTGCCGAGTGCGCTTCCGGCAGGAGATTGCTCCGGTTGTCGGCGGCCTGGGCCACCGCTTCCGGCCCGCCCAAGGCGAGCAGTTTATTGCGGGCCGGCTGGAAATCGGGGCTGACCTTGATCGCCCTGGCCAGCGCGTTCTGGGCCAGCAAAGGCCGATCCAGTGCCTCGTAGGTGAGGGCCTGACCATAGAGCGCCAGGTGCGGTTCGTTATGGCTGTAGCGCAGCGCCTTCTCGTAGTCGCCGAGCGCGAAAAGATACTGGCCGGTCTGGCGCAGGACATTGGCGCGGCTCAGATAGGCCTGGGCAAGCTCGGGGTCGAGCAAAAGCGCACCGGTAAAGTCCTCCACGGCCTGGGCCGGGCGGTCGAGCTTTTGCTGTGACAGGCCGCGATTGTAGAGCACGACGGCGCGCAGAGGCGGCGACATGGCATCCATGCGCATGGCTGCCGAATAGTCCTCGATGGCCTCGGCATGGTTGCCGAGGTTCTGATTGGCCAGAGCCCGGTTGAGCAGCGCGTTGGCGAGCAAGTCGACAGGCAGTTTTTGCGTCTCGATCGCCTCGGTGTAGCTGGCGATGGCGTCGGCGGCGCGACCGGCCGTGAGCTCTCGGTATGCCGTCTCGACGAGGGCGACCTCGGGCGGCGTTTTTGTGCCTGTGGCACCGGCCACCGCCGCACCCGCAGCAAGCAACGCAGCCCCAATGGACACCAGCAGGAGTGATCGGAATGTCATGGCGGCAAATCATGCCGTCTTAAGGTTAAGGGG
>CAYWVA010000307.1:0-3670 GCA_964461545.1 uncultured Rhizobiaceae bacterium
TGACCATCCGGCCCGGCGACCGGCTGCACGTGCGCGATACGCCCGATCGGCTGAAGCGATTCGAATCGCAACTCGGCGCCAAACTATTCGATGCACTTGACCAGGAACAGGACCAGGACCAAGGCCAGGCGCCGGGCACACAAAGGACGAGTTCCGGCGATCAGCGCATGGCGGAGATCGTGGTTACCCGCGGTTCGCCGCTGCATCGGCGCACGCTGAAGGCTGTCCCGTTCTTCACTCACCACGGCCTGCTGCCGGTCGCGGTGCACCGGCCGCGTTCGCCCGGCGCGGAGGCGACCGACATCGGCGAGATCTTCCTGCGGGCCGGCGACGTCGTGCTCGTGCAGGGCCCGGGCGCGTCGCTGGATGCGATCAAGCGGCTCGGCAACGTGCTCGTCGTGGACGGCTCGCTGAATCTGCCGCACACCAGCAAGGCGCCGATCGCGGGTGGGATAGTCATCGCCGTGGTCGCGGTCGCCGCGCTGGGCATCCTGCCGATCGGTACAGCCGCCTTGTGCGGTGTGCTGGCGATGATCGGCAGCGGCAGCCTGAATTGGCGCACTGCGCTGGAGGCGCTGGATCGACGCCTGATCATTGTCATCGTCACCAGCCTGGCACTCGGTCGGTCCCTGACGGTGACCGGCGGCACGCAATACATCGCCGACCTGTTCGTCATCGCCGCCGCACCGGTGCCGACCATCATCGCGCTCGGCGGCCTCATGCTGGTCATTGCCCTTATGACCGAAATTGTCACGAACAATGCGGCGGCCGTGCTCGGCACCCCCGTGGCGATGTTCATCGCCCAGCGGCTGGGCGTGCCCCCGGAGCCCTTTGTGCTCGCGGTATTGTTCGGCGCCAACATGAGCTACCTGACGCCGATCGGCTACCAGACCAATTTGATGGTGCTTTCGGCCGGCGGCTATCGCTTCAGCGATTTCTTCCGGGTAGGCGTGCCCTTGCAGCTCATCATGTGGTTGGCGATGACGGCGCTGATCGGCTGGCGCTACGGATTGATGTAACCCTGCAGTTCGGTCGCCCCGAAGCGTCAGACCGGAAAATCCAGCGCCAGTCCTTTCTGGGCCTCGCGGATTACCAGGAAGGCGTCTTTGAGCGCGGCGCGCTCGGCGTGGCTGATGGCGCGCACATCAAGATGGTTGTGGGGCGTTTCGCCCTTGCGGGCCTGGCCCGCGTGCAGCCGGATCCGCAGCGCGGCGAGCAGGCGGTGTGCTCCCGCAAGGCGATCGGCATCGCGACGCGTCATTTTATCCCGCTCGAGCAGCTGCCGGATCCGGTCCTGGGTGCCTGGCACGGTGACCCCGCCTTCCAGGGCGCGCACCCGCACCAGGTCGGTCAACGGCATGAGGCCGGAGGCCTTGATATCGAGCGTCTCGCGATGCTCCCCCTTGCTTTCCAGGACGAAGCGGCGGAAAAAACCGAGCGGCACGTCGTAGCTCGCCGCCTGGCGGGCGAGCGCCGACAGGAACACCGCCTTGCCCTGCCCGCTGCCACTTTCGCCGAGCGCATCGCTGATGTGTCCGGCAAGCCCCCGGTCGCCGCAGACGCCGCGCAAGTCGAAAAATATGCTCACGCGCAGCACGGCCTCGGGATCCGGCATGCTGGCCCAGTTGGAAAAATGCTTCAGCCAGCCGGACAATGGCTGTCGCCAGTCATCCGTCGTCGCCATGATCTTGCCGGGACAATATACATAGCCGCAGGCATCGAGTCCGTCGCAGACGAACTTTGCCAGCCGGGCGAAATAGGCGTCCGCATCCGGGGGTGCATCGTCGGCATACACGAGTCCGTTATCCTGGTCGGTCTTGAGGCTCTGCTCTTCCCGCGCCTGCGAGCCGAATGCCAGCCAGGCGAACGCCGCCGGTGGCGGCCCGAGTTCTTTCTGTGCGAGCGTCACCAGCGTGCGGGTCACGGTATCGGTGACCATCGTCATGACCTTGGGGACTTCCTCGGCACGAATTCCCGAGGCCAGCATCAGTTCGAACAGCTTGGGCACGCGCGAGCAGACCTGGACGAGGTCTTTCACGGACTCCTGCTTCTGAATTTGCGCGGCCAGGTAGAGCGGGTGGTGGGTCTGCAGGCTCATCAGGTCGCGGATGGTCACCATGCCGACGGCGCGGCCCTCGCGAGTCAGGGGAAGGTGGTGAATGCCGCGCCCAGCCATTGCCAGGATGCCCGCCAGCACCGGGCTGGAAGCATCCAGCGTGACCGGGTCGGAGCTCATGATGGCGCTGACCGGCTGGGCCGGATCGAGGCCGGCAGCGAGCACGCGGTTGCGCAGGTCGCGGTCCGTGACAATGCCTGCCAGCGCGTCGCCTTCAGTGACCAGCAGCGAAGAAATGCCACATTCAGACATCTTGCCGGCAGCCGCGGCAATGCTTGTGTCCGCAGTGACTGATTTCAGTTCGCGCTTGGCAAGTTCGCTCATGGGAGTCATGAACAATGTCTGCGTCTGGCCGGCCCCAGTCGTTGGGTGCAGGGTCGAAGTCAGCCGTTCCTCGAGGTTGCGGATGTGGAAGGTGTCGAACTCCGGCGCGTTGGCGCGCAACTCGTCGAACGCCACGCGCGGCATCGTCCAGAGCAGGCCATCCTCGATCAGCGTGATGCGGAAGCGCACCGGCCTGCCGGTCAAAAGCGACTGCAGCCCGAAACTTTCTCCTTCGCCATAGCGACCCACGAGCGTGCCTTCGCGGTCATGCGCCTCCACGGCGCCGTGACGGACGAGCCAAAGGCTTTCATTCGGATCGCCGATCTCAAGCAACACCGTGCCCTTTCGCCGTGACACTGCCTCGACCGAGGCCGCGGCGCGGCGCCGCAGCTCGGGCTCGAGCAGCTCGAACGGCGGCGTTTGCTCGAGAAATCTCTCGACTTCGACCAGTGGATCGCCCATGGTCCAATCATATCGTCAACTGCATGCCCGCGCCCGGGCGCCCTATAATGCAGCATGGCCACTTCCGCCCAGGATTGCTGATGTCCGACCCTGACGACCAGCCCCGTTATCGCCGCGTCGTACGGCGCGAACCTTCCAGGCGCGAGCCTTTTTCGTTCCGTCCGGCCGAGATCTGGAGCACCTTCAAGCACTATTTCGGCTTAAGCCGTGCGGCGGCGCCGGAACCGATCGATTCGCCTGCAGTACTCGCGGATTTTCTCAACACGCGCGCCAGCTTCATGGCCCAGACGTCCTTGTACGGCTATCTGCGCACCCGCGCCGGCATGCGCTACCCGGAGCTGTTCGACGACGATCCCTTCGTCGAGGGGATCAATATCGCCAAGTGGCATATCTGGCTGGATTGCCTTTCCGACATCGCGGTGTACACGGGCAGCAGGCTGGCGCAACTCGCGCCTCGCGAGACGCTGCGCATCGGCCTGATGATGCGCCAGGTCGTCGACAGCATCCTGGAGGAGACGGGCACCCCGGCCGAGGCGGGCGGCGAGTTTGCCGCGCACGTTGTCAAGGTACGCGACCGGGTGGCGCGCATCGACTGGCTGGCGGTCGGCCCGGATGAGGCGGCGTTTTCGGAGAGCCCGACCTCGCTGGTGTACTGGTCGCCGGTCATCGACCATCTGAAGAAACTCGACGAGGAGATCGTGCGCAACTCGGTACGGTTCCGCTGGCAGGAAGTGCGCCGGGATTTTGCCCGCCTGCTGGACGCCGAGG
>CAYWVA010000308.1:0-3666 GCA_964461545.1 uncultured Rhizobiaceae bacterium
AAGGTGATGAGCATCAAGGTGACCACCAGTGGAACCAGGAACGGCACCGTGGCCATCATCGCCTGCTCGAAGGGAATCTTGGCGATGCGGGCCAGCACGTAGAGCACCATTCCGACCGGCGGGGTCAACAGCCCGATCATCAGGTTGAGCACCATGATGACGCCGAAGTGCACCGGGTCGATCCCCACCAGGATGGCGATCGGCAGGAGCACCGGCACCAGAATGGTGATGGCCGCCACGGTCTCCAGAAAGCAGCCGACGATCAGCAAGATGAGGTTGATCAGCAGCAGCACCACGATGGGATTTTCGCTGATCTGCAGCACCAGCGCCGCGAACTGCTCAGGCGCCCGGGCCGACGTCAGGATCCAGGCGAAGATCGAGGCGCCAGCGACAATGAACAACACCACCGCGGTGGTCTCGATGGTGTCCATGGTCACCCGCAGAAAGCGCTGCCAGGTGAGCGTCCGGTACACCACCAGTCCGAGGACCATGGCATAGGCGCATGCCGCAATCGCCGCTTCGGTCGGCGTGAACACGCCGAACAGGATGCCGCCGACGATGATCACCGGGGTCATCAGCGACAAGAAGGCGTGCAGGAACGAGCGCCACAGGACGCACAGATCGAATGCCTGGTCGCGCGGATAGCCGCGCCGGCGAGCGTAAAAGGCCACCATCAGCATCAGCGCGACGGCCATCAGCAGGCCGGGAATGAAGCCGGCCGCGAACAACTGCCCGATCGATGCCCCGGCCACGACGCCGTAGATGACCATCGGCAGCGACGGCGGGATGATCGGGCCTATGGTGGATGAGGCCGCCGTGACGCCGACGGCAAAGTCGAGGTCGTACTTGGCCTCCTTCATCGCCTTGATCTCGATGGCGCCGAGCCCGCCGGCGTCGGCCACCGCGGCGCCCGACATGCCGGCGAAGATCACCGAGGCGCCGATGTTCACGTGGCCCAGGCCGCCGCGCATCCAGCCGACGACCGCCTTGGCGAAATCGAAGATGCGCGTGGTGATCCCGGCGCTGTTCATCAGGTTGCCGGCCAGGATGAAGAACGGCACCGCCAGCAGCGGAAAGGAGTCCACGCCGTTGATCATGCGGTGGATCACCACCACTTCCGGCACCCGGCCGTCCACCATGATGTAGATGAGCGAGGAGCCTGCCAGCGCAATGCCGATCGGCATGCCGATGATGATGAAGCCGAACAGGAGCACGAACAACAGCGCGATCAGCACGGGCGCTAGTCCATTCCAGGCCGCTCGGGTGAGCGCAGCGGCTCGGCCATGCGGATGAGCGGGCTCGATTTGGTGCGCCAATGCCGCCAGGCGATGGCGATGGCATAGAGCGTGGCCACGGCAAGGCCAAAGGTGACGCCCCAGTAGATCACCGATTTGGGCCAGTCGATCGAGGTCATCGACTGGCGCGTACGCAGCGTCAGCTGGATGCACAGATAGGTGGAAGCTCCGTAGAAGGCGATCGCGGCGAGGTCGACGAAGCTCGACAGGAGCCGCCGCAGCCACAGCGGCATCCATCGGTAGAAGATCTCGACGGCGACGTTGGATTCCTTGCGCACCACCATGAACAGCCCGAAGAACGTCACCCAGATCAGCAGGTAGCGGGCGATCTCCTCGGTCCAGGCATAGGAGTCGTTGAGCACGTATCTGGTGAAGAACTGGAGGAACACGACGAAGGCGAGCCCCCAGAAGGTGATGATGACCAGGCTGTCGTTCCAGCGGACGTCGCTGAGATCGACGCGCTCGTCGGAATCCGGAGCGAGGGCGTCTGGTTCAGGTGACTGATCGCTGTGTGGAAGCGTCACCGCCTGGTCACTTCACTGGAGGGAAAGGGCGACGGCCGGCCGCCGGAGCGAGCCGGCCATCGACAAGGCCGACTATTTGAGCGCCTGGAGCCGCTGGTAGATCTCCGCGTCCCAGGTAGCGTCGGGGCCGGAATGGGCCGGGATGACCGCGTCGCGGAACGGCGTGCGGTCGACCTCGATCACCTCGGTTGCGCCTTCGGTGCGGAACCATTCAACCAGTTCCTGCTCCTTCTTGATGATGTCCTGGGTGCAGTTTTCAGCCGCCTCGCGGAGCAGGCTGACCAGGATCTCCCGGTCGGCCTCGTCCATGGAATCCCAGGTCGGGCCACCGACGATGGACAGCAGCGCGTCGGTGATGTGGCCGGTGAGGATGATGTAGTCCTGCACCTCGTAGAACTTCTTGGCCTCGATGGTCGGCAGCGGATTCTCCTGGGCATCGACCACGCCCTGCTGCAGCGCCAGATAGACTTCGGCAAAGGCGATCGGCGTCGGATTGGCACCGGTCGCCCGGGGAAACATCATGTAGAGCGGCGCGTCCGGCACCCGGATCTTCAGGCCCCTCATGTCCTCAGGCGTCTCGATGCGCCGGTTCGAGCTGACATGGCGCTCGCCGTAATAGGTGAGCGACACGATATGGTTGCCGCTGGCGTCGCGATAGCCGTCAGCCAGTTCCTGGAACAGGTCGCTGTCGCGAAACGCCTGCCAGTGGTCGTAGTCGCGGAACATGAAGGGGGCACCGCCGATTGCCACCGAGCCATAGGACCGCCCGGCGAACAGCTGGCCGGTGTAGATGATGTCCACCGTCCCCAGCCCGAGGCCTTCGTTGATGTCGGTCTCCTTGCCGAGCGAGGAGGCGGGGAAGACCTCGATGGAGTAGCGCCCATCGGTGCGCTCCTTGAACTGCTCGGCAGCCCACACCGCCCAGGTGTGGTAGGGCTCGCTGGTTTCGTAGACGTGCGCCCATTTGAGCTCCGTCTGGGCCGCGGCCGGCCCGACCATGCCGACCGCCAGCAGTGCGGCGGCACCGATCATCATCCGCCGAGTGAGTTGAATGTTCATAGGCATGCTTGCTCCCTTGGTTTCAATTGTGTTTCTTGGATTTGGTGAGTGGCTCGATTGTTCCGGCCTGAATTCGATTGTGTCAAGCGCCATTATGGATCGCGGACGTGCTCACATCACCGCGCCGATCTGCCACGGAATGAATTCGTTGTCGCCGAGGCCGAGGGCTTCGCTCTTAGTGCGTTCGCCGGAGGCCGCGCGCAGCACCGCCTGAAAGATCTCCACACCCTTGTCCTCGATGCTGACGCCTCGGTCAAGGATGTCGCCGCAGTTAATGTCCATGTCCTCCTCCATACGGTCATAGGTCGTGGAGTTGGTGGCAAGCTTGATGGACGGCGACGGCTTGCAGCCGTAGACCGAGCCGCGTCCGGTGGTGAACACCACCACGTTCGATCCGGACGCCACCTGTCCGGTGATCGAGCACGGGTCGTAGCCGGGCGAGTCCATGAACAGGAAACCCCGCTGCCGGGCCGGCTCCCCGTAGCGCAGGACATCGACGAGATTGGTGGTGCCGCCTTTGGCGGCGGCGCCCAGCGACTTCTCCAGGATGGTGGTCAGCCCGCCGCGCTTGTTGCCCGGCGACGGATTGTTGTTCATCTCGCCGCCGTGGCGGGCGGTGTAGTCCTCCCACCATCTGATCCGCTGCATCAGCTTGTCGGCCACTTGCGCAGTCGCGGCGCGGCGCGTCAGCAGGTGCTCGGCACCGTAGATCTCCGGCGTCTCGGCGAGGATGGCGGTGCCGCCGTGGCGCACCAGCAGATCCGCCGCATGGCCGAGCGCGGGGTTTG
>CAYWVA010000309.1:0-3652 GCA_964461545.1 uncultured Rhizobiaceae bacterium
CTCATGCGCCTTCTGGTCGACGAGCATGAGCTCGAATGGCACGACGCATGGGACCTGGTGAGCGCGGTATTCACCTACACCAACCACACGCTGATGCCGGAAGCGCTTGAGGTATGGCCGTTGCCGCTCATGCGCCGCGTGGTGCCGCGTCACACCGAGATCATTGAAGAGCTCAACCGGCGCTATCTCGCCGGACTTCGCCGGCAGCCGAATTACCATCCGGGCAGGGAGGCCCGGGTCGAAATCATCCAGGGCGGCGAGCGGGTGAACATGGGCCGGCTGGCGGTAATCACCAGCCGGCGCGTCAACGGTGTGTCCAAGGTCCACAGCGGGCTGTTGCGGGAACAGCTGTTCTCCGATCTTGCCACCCTGCATCCCGAGCGGTTCCATAACGTGACCAATGGCATTACGCCGCGGCGCTGGCTGGCCCAGGCCAACCCCCGCCTGTCGGCCGACATCGACGAGGCCATTGGCTTTGGCTGGCGGCAGAATCTCGAGGCCATCGCCGAACTGGTGCCGCTGGCCGAGGATCGATACTTCCGGGCCCGCATCGGCGAGACCAAGCTCAGGAACAAGGAGCGGCTTGCCGAGCACATCCGCCGAACGCTGGCGATCGACGTCGATGCCCAGGCGATGTTTGATGTGCATGTCAAGCGCATTCACGAGTACAAGCGCCAACTGCTCAACATCATGGGTGTCATCGCCCGATGGAACGCCATCCGCGCCGAGCCTGGGCGTGACTGGTCGCCGCGCGTCGTCGTGCTGGCCGGCAAGGCAGCCTCCGCCTACTGGATGGCCAAGCTGATCATCAAGCTCATCCACGACGTGGCCCAGCGCATCAACAACGATCCCGAGGTCGGCGACCGGCTGAAGGTGGTGTTTTTGCCCAATTATAATGTGTCGCTGGCCGAGATCATCATTCCCGCCGCCGAGCTGTCGCAGCAGATATCACTGGCCGGCACCGAGGCCTCGGGCACCGGCAACATGAAGCTGGCGCTCAACGGCGCACTGACCGTCGGCACCGAGGACGGGGCCAATGTGGAGATCGCCCAGGCTGTCGGCCGCGACAACATCTTTCTGTTCGGCATGACGGTTGAGGAGGTGATGCGCCGCAAGTTGGCGGGGTATTCGGCCCGCTTGGTCTACGAGAGCCAGCCGCGGCTCAGGCAGGTCGTCGATCAGATCGCCGGTGGCGAATTCTCGAGCGATGACCCGCAGCGCTTCCTGCCGATCGCCGAGGCACTGCTGGCGGGCAACGATCCCTTCTTTGTGCTTGCCGATTTCGTCGCCTACTGGGAAGCGCAAGGCCGGGTCGACGAGGCTTGGCGAGATCGCGAGGCTTGGCTCCGGGGGGCGGTGATGAACATCGCCGGGGCCGGGTTCTTCTCCAGCGATCGCACCGTGCGGGAGTATACCGACCGCATCTGGAACGCCAATCTGATGGACGACTGAGGCTCGCCACCGCTCGGCGGGCACTCCACGAACTTCTCCACTGCAGGCTCAGGAACCTTTGCGGCGGGAATTGCATTGGTGGGTTCGCTACCCGACCATTCATTGGATCCATCCATATGGAGGATAACATGACAAGTGCAATTTCGAAGCTGCTGACCGCCCTTTGTGCGGCGACGTTCCTGGCCATCGCCCCTGTCTCAGCCCAACAGACCGGAACCGATGCCGGAGTCGGAGCGCCGGCTGGCGGAGGCACCGGCGACCTTGAACCGACGCACGAGCTTGACCAGCGGGTGAGCCCCGAGCATCGCACGACCATGATGCAGACGTGGCGCGGCTTGACCATGGCTCCGGCGGTGGAAGTAGCCGTTGATCCACGGGTCGGCACGGAAGTGCCGGTGACGGTCGCACGTCACCCCGTACCGCAAGAAATCGTCACGATCGTGCCGGACGTTGAGGGCTATGAGTATTACGCCATGCCCGACGGCAGGATCGTCATCGTCGATCCGCAGACAAGCACCATTGCCATGGTGCTCGACTAACGGCTATCGAGGCCCCTGAGGGGCTTCAGTTTGGGGCCCGCTGGTGTAGCATCCGGCGGGCCCCATGGTTTGCCAATCTGGTGCTGATTTGTGCTGCCGATCGTGCCATTGTCCGTCAGAATCGAGCTAATCACTTGAGGTTTGGACGGAGTGGCCACGCCAGCGCGGCAGACGACCTTCGACCTTGCCATCATCGGCGGGGGCATCAACGGCTGCGGCATCGCGCGTGATGCGGCCGGCCGCGGTCTGTCGGTCTATTTGTGCGAGAAGGGCGATCTCGGCTCGGCCACCTCGTCGGCTTCCACCAAACTCATCCACGGCGGCCTGCGCTATCTCGAATACTATCAGTTCCGCCTGGTCCGCGAGGCCCTTGCTGAACGGGAAGTGCTGCTGAACGCGGCGCCCCACATCATCCGGCCCCTCAGATTCGTGCTGCCGCACACTTCAGGCCTTCGCCCGGCGTGGCTGATCCGGCTCGGGCTGTTCATCTACGACCATCTCGGCGGGCGCCAGAGCCTCCCGCGCACCCGCCGGATCGACCTTGAGCACGAGGAGGCGGGCCGGCCGCTGAAGCCGCATTTGCGTACCGCTTTCGAGTACTCCGACTGCTGGGTGGACGATTCGCGACTTGTGGTGCTCAACGCCATGGATGCAGCAGCGCACGGGGCGACGGTGCGCACGCGCACCGAGCTTGTGAGTGGCGAACATCTCAAAGGCGCGTGGCGCCTGGAGGTCGCCGACCACGACTGGGGCAGCCGCGACAAGGTCACGGCGCGGGTGCTGGTCAATGCCACAGGTCCCTGGGTCGGCGAGCTTCTGCACCGGCTGGAGCGCACATCGAGGGCGCCGGTGCGCCTGGTGAAGGGCAGCCACATCATCGTGCCCAAGCTCTTCGAGCACGACAAAGCCTATATTTTTCAGAATGCCGATCGGCGGGTCGTCTTCGCCATTCCCTACGAGCGCGACTTCACGCTTATCGGCACCACTGACCTCGATTACCAGGGCGATCCCGGCGCCGTAGCCATCACGGCGAGCGAGATCGACTATCTCTGTGCGGCGGTGAACCAGTATTTTTCGAGGCCGATCTCGCCCGACCGCGTGGTGGGCAGCTATGCCGGCGTCCGGCCGCTGTTCGACGATGGCGTCTCGGAGGCCAAGGCGGCGACACGCGACTATGTGCTGGACTACGAGGAGCGGCCCGGACTTGCGCCGGTGCTCAACATTTATGGTGGCAAGATTACCACCTATCGGCGCCTGGCAGAGGCGGCGATGACCCGCCTCAGCCGGCAGTTCCCCGCCATGTCGGGGCCGTGGACCCGCCACGTCCCGCTGCCGGGCGGCAACTTTCCGCCAAACGGGCTCGAAGCCGAGGTCGAGCGTCTGCGGTCGCTGTGTCCGGTGATCGAGGCGGACCATGCCCGCCGGCTGGTGCGTGCCTACGGCAGGCGCAGCCACTTTATCGTCGAAGGCGTGGCGGGCGAGGCCGACTGGGGCGAGCGGTTCGGGGCCAACCTGACCGAGAGAGAAGTTCGCTACCTGATGGACCAGGAATGGGCCCAGACTGCCGAGGATGTGGTGTGGCGGCGCTCCAAGCTGGCCTTGCGCCTGGCGGCCAGCGAGGTGGAGCGCCTGCAAGGCTGGATGGCCAAGGCCCGGCGCGC
>CAYWVA010000310.1:0-3652 GCA_964461545.1 uncultured Rhizobiaceae bacterium
CGCCCAACAAAGCGGCATTGAGCCGCGTCTGTCAATTGCTTCGCGTCGCGGCGCGCAGCCGCACCGCTGGAGCACGGTAAATTGAGCTCAGTCCCCGCCGCCGAGTTGGCGCGCAAGCGGGGACACTAGAAATGGCTGAGATAGCCACCGTCGACGGCCATGACATGGCCGGTCACGTAGGACGCCGCCGGTGAAGCCAGGAACACCGCGGCCGCAGCGATCTCGGCCGGGGTGCCCCAGCGCTTGAGCGAGGAGCGCCTGGCGAGCCACTCGGCAATCACCGGGTCGGCCGTCATGTGGGCATTTGCCTGAGAGGCAATGAAGCCGGGGGCAATGGCATTGACGGTGATGCCGTGGCCGCCAAACTCAGCCGCAAGGGCCCGGGTCAGGGCCTCCAGGCCACCCTTGGTGGCGGTGTAGGCGGCATCGCCAGCGCGGGCGATCGGCCCGGCAATGGAGGTGATGTTGACGATGCGGCCCCATTGGAGCGGCATCATGAGTTTGGCGGCCCGGCGGCTGGTCTCGAAGGGCGCCAGCAGGTTGGTGGCGACCATGACCTGAAGGTCGGCGCGGGTGAACGCGAACACCTCTCGTCGGTCGCGGATGGCAGCGTTGTTGACGAGCCCGTCGAGCCGCCCGAACTCGTCCTCGATGCGGCCGAACAGCCGCTCGATGGCCGCCTCGTCGGAGATATCCGCCGGCAGCGCGCGGGCGCATCCCCCCGACAATCGGATGCGCTCCACGGCGCTGTCGAGGTCAGATTCGGAGCGGCCGTTGACGATCACCGTCGCTCCGAACTCGGCGAGGGCGCAGGCGATCTCCAGGCCGATGCCGCGCCCTGCACCGGTCACCAGCACGATACGGTCCTGCAGCGAAAAAAGGTCGCGATACATGCCTTATCCAACACCACGCCGGCCCCGATTGCCAGCGCCGGCTCTGTGCCTTGGTTGACAAGCTCCACCGTTCCAAGGTAGGCGGCGAAAATCCGTTGCAACGAAGGTCGTGTGATGTTGAAGGAGCAGCCCGTCACCGGCTATATCGGCGCCGAGATTGATGGCGTGGATCTGCGTCAGGCCGTTTCTCAGGACCTGGCGGGACGATTGCGCGATGCGCTCGGCCGTCACCAGGTGCTGTTCTTCCGCAACCAGCACCTGTCGCTTGAACAGCTCAAGGCGCTCACCACAGCCTTCGGCCCGCTCATGCGCCTGCCCTATGTCGCGCCGCTCGACGGGGAGCCCGAAGTCATCCGGGTGCTGAAGGCGGCCGACGAGCGCGGCGGCGTGTTCGGCGGCGACTGGCATACCGACTTCAGCTTTCTGGAGCGTCCTCCGGCAGGTTCACTGCTCTCAGCCGACGTGGTGCCGGCGTTCGGCGGCGACACGGTGTGGGCCAGCCAGGCCGCGGCCTGGGAGAGCCTGGCTCAGCCTTTGCAGGACCTGCTGGCCGAGCGCCGAGCCATGCATGTGGGCAAGCCCTATGGGGTGCGCTGGGCGCCGCCGGCTGAGGAACGCTCCGGCGCCTCCATCCAGATGACCCGCGGCGACCCGCAGGCCGATGTCGAGCGGGCTCACCCCGCGGTGCTGCGCAATCCGATCACAGGCCGTGCGGCGCTGTTCCTCAACCCGCTCTACGTGACCCGGCTGGAGGGCTTGAGCGAGTCTGACAGCCGCCCGATCCTGGACCAGATCCAGCGCCACGCAACGCGCCCCGAGTTCTGTTGCCGGTTCCGCTGGACGCCCGGCACGGTGGCGATCTGGGACAATCTGTTCACCCAGCACTATGCCGTCAACGACTATCACGGCCACCGCCGCCTGATGTACCGCACCACATTTGCCGGGCCTGCGCCCGACGAGCTTGCCGCCAATCGAGGCTCCCATGAAGCCAGACTGGCCGCTGCCGGGTGACGTAGCTCAACGGTGCTGGCTGACAGCGACGGCGATGGGCGGTGGCTGGCGCAGCGTCTGATAGACGACGCAGTAACGTTCGGTCAGGCGGATGAGGTTGGCGCGCTCCTCGTCGCTGAGGTCGCCGTCAAGATCGAATGTCAGACGGATGTCGCGAAAACCCACTGGGGCGTCCTTGGCCACGCCGAGCGTGCCGCGGAAGTCGAGATCGCCCTCGGCGCGCAGGCGCGCCCCGCGCAGCCTCAGTCCCAAAGCGGTGGCAACGGCGTTGAGAGTGACGCCGGCACACGCCACCAGAGCCTCAAGCAGCATGTCGCCGGAGCAGGCTTGCTGTCCGGTCCCGCCGGTCGCGGGGTGAAGCCCCGCCTCGACCATGGCGCGCGCCGTTGCCACCGAGCACGACAGACCCTCACCGATCTCGCCCTCGGCCCTGAGCGTGACCACCGCGGCGGTGGGCTCGTCGCGATAGCGCTGCTTGATCGGGGCCTGCACGGCCTTGAGGCTGTCGGCATCCATGGCGGGTCCTTTCGCTGCAGTTTCCGGCCACAAGCGGCTCGTTCAATCCTTCTTTTTCGCCAGCAGCTCGAGCTGGCGCTGCACGGCGGCGATCTGTTGGCGCAAGGCTTCGAGATCATCGTGCGATGCCGGGGCCGGCGGCGGAGCGCTTTCCGGCTCGACACCGCGAGGCCCGGCCTTGTCCTCGCGCTCCGCCTGCAGGACGGCAAACGGGTTAAACAGCTTCATCGCCTGCTGGAACAGGGCGACGTTGCGCTTGGCGTGCTCCTCCAGCGCCCGGAACGGTGCAGCGGCGCCGAATGACTTGGCGAATAGCTTGGAGAGCTTTTCCTGTTCGCGCACAAGGGCATCGAGCGAGAACTCAAGGTAGCTCGGCACGAAGTTCTGCATGTTGTGGCCGTAAAGGCCGATGAGCTGGCGCAAGAACTTGATCGGCAGCAGGTTGGGGCCCTTGCCTTCTTCCTCGAAGATGATCTGGGTGAGCACCGAACGCGTGATGTCGTCGCCTGACTTGGCATCGAAGACCACGAAATCGGTGCCCGACTTGACCATGCCGGCCAGATCGTCAAGCGTCACATAGGTGCTGGTGGCAGTGTTGTAGAGGCGCCGGTTGGCGTATTTCTTGATGACTACTTCCGGCTTGCGTCCTGCGGTGTCGTCGGCCACTGTCACTGCGTCCTTTTTCGCTCAAGGCTGGCAAAACGGCTGTTGCACATTGAAACTGCCGCATTTGTCGCAGCAGCGTCAAACCAATTTTGCGTTGCAACATTGCCGCCCCCCCGGCATGTAGTGGTCTGATGGACAGGATCGGCTTCGAGGAGGTATGAGATGGCGAATGGACACGATGCGGTGGTCATTGTAGCGGCGGCGCGCACGCCGGTGGGATCGTTCAACGGGACCCTTGCGGCAGTCCCCGCCTCGTATCTCGGGTCGGTGGCGCTGAAGGCGGCAATGCAGCGAGCCAATGTGGAGCCTGGTGAAATCGAGGAGGTCATCCTCGGCCAGATTCTCACCGCCGGGGCCGGCCAGAACCCGGCCCGCCAGGCCTCGATCGAGGCCGGCATACCGGTGGAGAGCCCGGCCTGGGGGGTCAACCAGCTGTGCGGCTCAGGGCTTAGGGCGGTGGCGCTGGGGATGCAGCAGATCGCGTCCGGAGACGCCAAGATCGTCGCCGCCGGCGGCCAGGAGTCGATGAGCCAGGCCCCGCACTGCGCCCACCTGCGCAACGGCGT
>CAYWVA010000311.1:0-3651 GCA_964461545.1 uncultured Rhizobiaceae bacterium
CGGCGAGTTTCGAGCCGTCGCTGAGGGTCCAGTGGGCCGCCACCAGCGCGCCTGTCGCCCCGGCCGAGCCGGTGACGGCCGGCAGTCTCGGGGCGATGTCGCGCGCCCGCACCTCCAGCAGGCGCCTGACAAGCTCCAGTCGGCGGCCATGGAAAGGCTGCTCCGGCTTTGCCCAGTCGAGCTTGGAGGCCTCGAAGGTGGACAGCGCATTGGGATCGGGGATGGTGGCGCGGGCTTCGGGCGAGCGGAAGCGCTCGAAACGGCGGAACTCGTTGCGCCGGCCGTCGCGCACCGCATCGGCAAGCTCGTCATGGAAGTCGCAGAAGTACAGGAAGGGGCGCGTCTCGCCCCATTCCTCGCCCATGAACAACAGCGGCACCTGCGGCGCCAGCAGCAACAGCGCCAGCCCCGCCTCCATGGCCTCAGGCTCCACCAGGGCGGTGAGACGCTCGCCGAGCGCCCGGTTGCCGACCTGGTCGTGGTTCTGCACGAAGTTGACGAAGGCGGACGACGGCAAGTCGCCGCTGGGCTCGCCGCGCCGGCGGCCGTCGCGGAAGGACGACTTTTCGCCCTGGTACACATAGCCCTCGGCCAGCGCCCGGGCGAGCTTGGCGCCGGCGTCCTCGACGTAGTCGCAGTAATAGCCATCCGACTCAGCCGTCAGCAGCACATGGGCGACGTGATGGTAGTCGTCGTTCCACTGTGCGCTGTAGAGGCGGGGGTGGCCCTGCGGACCGCGCGCCAGCAGGCTGGCGCCATTGTTGTCGTTCTCCAGCACCAGGTGGATGTGGCGGTCGGGGATGGCCTCGCGCACCCGCCGGGCGATCTCGACCAGCAGGTGGTCTTGCGATCGGTCCTTGATCTGATCGACGGCATCGAAGCGCAAGCCATCAAAGCGGTACTCTTCGAGCCAATAGCGTACATTGTGGATGAAGAAATCGCGCACCTCGCGGCGCCCAACATCGATGCCCGCCCCCCACGGCGTATGGCGGCTCTCGTCGAAGAACTGCGAGGCATAGGCGTGCAGGTAGTTTCCATCCGGGCCGAAGTGATTGTAGACGACGTCGAGGAGCACCATGAGACCGCGGCCATGGGCCTCGTCGATCAGCCGCTTGAGTTCGTCCGGCGTGCCGTAGGAGCGCTCGGGCGCGTAGAGCAGGACCCCGTCATAGCCCCAGCCGCGGGACCCTGAGAAGTCTGCCACCGGCATGATCTCGATGGCCGTCATGCCGGTGTCGCCGAAATGGCCGAGCCGCCGGCGCAGGCCCTCGAAGGTGCCCTCGGGGCTGGCGGTGCCGACATGCAGCTCGCAGATGACGGCGTCTTCCCACCGCCGGCCCGGCCAGTCGGAAACGAGCCATTGATAGTCGCGAGGGTCGATGACGAGGCTCGCCCCATGCACGTCTTGTTCCTGGGCGCGCGAGGCGGGGTCGGGCACCAGCATGCCGCCCTTCAGGCGGTAGCGGTAGGCGGCTCCGGGCCTGGCCTCGGTGGTGAGGCTGAACCAGCCCCCGCCTTCCTGGTCCATGGCCAGCACCGCACCGGTGTCTTCGAGGCACAGCGCGACCTCCTGGTGATCGGGCGCCCACAAACGGAAGCGCGTTTGTCCGTCGGCCATGACCGCGGCACCGAAGGGCAGGGGATAGGCAAAGCGGTCACCGGATCTTGGCGACGTCATAGGATCGCCGCCTCAAGGAGGGTGAGGGTGCGCGGCGGCAGCTGCAAGCTGGCGCCGGGCTCGAACCGGGCATTCTCGGGCAGTCGGCGGGACGCCTCGGCTTCGGTATCGACGACCACTCGCCAGCTCCTAGTCGTGCCGGACTTCGGCAGCTGGAAGGTGACCTCCACCTCCGCAGCATTGAACAGCATGAGGAGACAGGCCTGGCTGTCGCCGGCCAGCAAACATGCGATGGAGCGGGCATGGGGATCGCTCCAGTTGTCGGCCTCCATCTCAGCGCCATCGGGCCTGAGCCACAGAACATCGCGCATCCCGTCTTCGACCTCGTGTCCGTGCAGGAAGCCGGGCTGGCGCAACAGCGGCCGGGTGCGGCGGATATGGATGAGGCGCTGGACGAAGCGGAAGAACTCCCGGTCGTCGTCGCCGACCCTGTCCCAGTTGACCCAGCTGATCTCGTTATCCTGGCAGTAGGCGTTGTTGTTGCCGCCCTGGCTGCGGCCGATCTCGTCGCCCATCAGCAGCATCGGGGTGCCCTGGCTCAACAGCACGGTAGCCATCAAGTTGCGTTTCTGGCGCGCCCTTACGCCGAGGATATCGGCATCCTCCGTCGCGCCCTCGACGCCATAGTTGGCGCTCAGATTATGGTCGTGGCCGTCGGCGTTGTTCTCCTTGTTGGCCTCATTGTGCTTGTGCTCGTAGGACACGACGTCGTGAAGGGTGAAGCCGTCATGGGCGGTGACGAAGTTGACGCTCGCCCATGACCTTCGCCCCTGGTGCTCGAACAGGTCGCTAGAGCCGAGCAGCCGGGCGGCGAGTTCCGGCAAGACGGCTTCGTCGCCGCGCCAGAAGCCCCTGACCGTGTCGCGGTAGCGGTCGTTCCACTCCGCCCAGCCGGGGCCGTAGCCGCCGAGGCGGTAACCCTCGGGGCCGGTGTCCCACGGCTCGGCGATGAGCTTGACCCGGCTCAGCACCGGGTCCTGGCGGATCACGTCGAAGAACGAAGCGCCGGGATTGAACCCGTATTTGTCCCGGCCCAGGGTGGTCGCGAGGTCGAAGCGGAAGCCATCGACGCCCATCTCGCTCACCCAGTAGCGCAAGGAATCGGCCACCATCTGGAGCACGCGCGGGTGAGAGAGGTTGAGGCTGTTCCCGCAACCGGTCACGTCGTGGTAGTAACGCCGATCCTCGGCGAGCATGTAGTAGCTGACGTTGTCGATGCCGCGGAACGATACCGTTGGGCCCATCTGGTTGCCCTCCGCGGTATGGTTGTAGACGACATCGAGAATGACCTCGATGCCCGCCGCATGGAACCGCCTCACCATGACCTTGAAGGGCGAAATGCTCAGGTCGGTGTTGAGATATTCGGGGTGGGGGGCAAAGAAGCCTATCGAGTTGTAGCCCCAGTAATTGCGCAAGCCCTGTTCGATCAGCCGGCGTTCGTCGGAGAACGCATGCACCGGCATGAGCTCGATGGCCGTGACGCCGAGCTTGACCAGGTGGTCGATCACGTAAGGCGACGACAGGGCCTCGAACGTGCCCCGCTTCTCCTGCGGTATGTCGGGATGAGCCCTGGTCATTCCGCCGACATGAGCTTCGTAGATCACCGTTTCGGGCCAGGGCCGGTACGGCCGTATGTGTTTGTCCCAGGTGAAGGCGGTGTCGACCACCCGGCATTTCGGCATGCCGAAGGCGTTGTCGCGCCGGTCGAACGACAGATCGGCGCGATTCGACCCGACGCGATAGCCAAAATGCGCATCCGACCAGCGCACAGGTCCGCTGAGCGCCTTGGCATAGGGGTCAATCAGCAGCTTGTTGGCATTGTAGCGGTGGCCATTGTGCGGATCGTAGGGACCATGCACGCGGTAGCCGTAGAGCAGGCCGGGCATGGCGTCGGGCAGATAGCCGTGGAACACCTCGTGGGTGTATTCGGGCAGCTCGATGCGGTCGATCTCGCGCCGTCCGCTGGGGTCGAA
>CAYWVA010000312.1:0-3640 GCA_964461545.1 uncultured Rhizobiaceae bacterium
AGCGGCTTCACATGGATGTCGGCCGGCACCGGCTCCTGGGCCACCACAAGCTCGTAGCGGCCAAGCGGAACATCCTCTTCGGCAAATCCGTCGGACTGGCGCACATAGCCAAGGCCGATAGGCTTGCCGGTGGTGTAGCCGAAGCCGGCGCTGGTGAGATATCCGACCGTCTTGCCATCGCGCAGAATGGTCTCGCGGCCGACCAGCACGACGTTTGCGTCGTCTATGGTGAAGCCGGCAAACCTCTTCTTCAGCGGCGCGTTTGCGGCCCGCTCGGCGGCCTCGCGCCCAAGGAAAGGTACGTTTGAGTTGAGTTTCACCGCCCAGCCAAGCCCCGCCTCGAAGGGCGTGTCGTTGGGCGTGATGTCGGTGCCCCAGGCACGATAGCCCTTCTCAAGGCGCAACGATTCCATCGCCCGGTAGCCGGCCGGTGTCAGGCCGTGGGGCCGGCCGGCGTCCATGAGGGCATCGAACACCGCGCCAGCCGCCTCAATGGGCATGTGAAGCTCCCAGCCGAGTTCGCCCACATAAGTGACCCGCAGCGCCCGCACGCTATGGCCCGCCACGGCGATTTCGCGCACGTTGCCGAATGGAAAGGCCTTGTTCGAGATATCGGCGTCGGTAACCGCCGACAGGATGGCACGGGACTTCGGCCCCATCAGCGACAAGGTGGCGTAAGCTTCAGTGACGTCGCGCAGGCTCGCCTCGAGGCCGGGCGGAATGCAGTCGCGAATCCAGGCCGCGTCATGGGTGCGAAACCCGGTTCCCGTCACGATGTAGAAACGGTCCTGGGCCAGGCGCGCGACCGTTAGATCGCACTCGATGCCGCCGCGGCTGTTGAGCATCTGGGTGTAGGTCAGCCGGCCTGCAAGCTTGGTAACGTCGTTGGCGCAGATCCATGACAGCGCGCGCTCCGCATCGCGACCCTTAAGCTCGAACTTTCCGAACGACGACTGGTCGAACAGACCGGCCCGCTCGCGGACTGCTTTATGCTCTTCCCCGACATGGGCAAACCAGTTCTGCCGCCCCATCGAGTAGACGTCCTTCGGCTCGACGCCCTCAGGCGCAAACCAGTTGGGCCGCTCCCAGCCGAGCTTCGATCCGAAGACAGCACCGAGACGCTGCAGGCGCTCATAGAGCGGCGAGGTGATGCGCGGCCGGCCGCTGGCGTATTCCTCATGCGGAAAGGCGATGGCGTAATGCTTGCCATAAGCCTCGAGGGTGCGGTCAGCGACCCACGCACGGTCGCTGTGCAGCCCGGAAAAGCGGCGGATGTCGACGACCCACAGATCAAGCGGTGCCTCGCCCCTTTCGACCCACTCGGCGAGCACCCAGCCGGCGCCGCCGGCCGACGCGATGCCAAAGGCGTTGAAGCCCGCCGCGACGTAGAAATTGTCAAGCTCAGGCGCCCGGCCGAGGATGAAGTTGCCGTCCGGGGTGAAGCTTTCGGGGCCGTTGATCATGTTCTTGATGCCGGCCGTCTCCAGCGCCGGGATGCGGTCGATCGCCTGGCCCATGTGCTGCTCGAAGTGGTCCCAGTCGTCGTCGAGCAGCTGGAACTCGAAGGTTTCGGGTACGTCGCCGGTCGTCCAGGCCTTGGGGTTGGTCTCGTAGCCACCAACCACCAGCCCCCCCACCTCTTCCTTGAAATAGGTAAGGCGGTCAGGATCGCGCACCGTGGCGAGCCCCGGGGTGACGCCGTCGATGGGCTCGGTAATGACGTACTGGTGCTGGACCGGCTGCAGGGGAACGCTGACGCCGGCCAGCGCCCCGAGCTGGCGGGCCCACTGTCCGGCGCAAGTCACCACCTTGTCGCATTTCACGATCCCACCGGTGGTGTGCACCGCGACGGCGCGCCGGCTGTCGATCTCGAAGCCGGTGACCCGTACCCCTTCGATGATCTTTGCGCCGTTGTTGCGCGCCCCCTTAGCGAGCGACAGGGCGATGTCGGACGGATTGGCCTGGCCGTCGGTCGGCAGAAACGTGGCGCCGACGAGGTCGGCGACCTCCATCAACGGCCACATTTTCTTGACCTCGTGGGGCCCGAGCAGGTGCATGTCGAGGCCGAAACTCTGGGCGGTGGTGGCGAGGCGCCTGAACTCGACCATGCGCTCACTGTTGCACGCCAGCCTTAAGCCACCGGTCATTTTCCAGCCGGTCTCGAGGCCGGTCTCATCGGCAAGCCGGCGGTAGAGGTCGACCGAGTAGCGCAACACCTGGGTGATGCTGGCCGACGACCTGAGCTGCCCGACGAGGCCGGCGGCATGCCAGGTCGAACCGCAGGTGAGCTTTCCGCGCTCGAGCAGCACAATGTCGGCCTTGTGGTCGCGGGCGAGGTGAAACGCGGTCGAGCAGCCAATGATGCCGCCGCCGATGACGACGATCTCGGCGTGGGAGGGCAGCGTCATGAGAAGGACTTGCCGAAGCGGCTGCGATAGCTGTCGAGCGCCACATCGAAGCGGGCAAGGTTCTCCGCCGTATAGGCAACGTAGTCCACGCCCGCCGTGTCGAGGTGGATCTCGGATACCATGGACCACATGGCTTCGCGCAACAGCGAGGCGCATTTCATCGCCGCGTGGCTCTGCACCAGGGCGGGATTGGGCTCGCCGCCGAAATACTCCCACAGCAGTTCGCGGTCCTGCTCCGGGCTGAACAGGGCGTTCGACGCCATGCCGGCGAGATCGAACATGGCAGTGGAGAAAGCGGCATACTCGTAGTCGATGAGCCAGATGCGGTCCCCGTCGTCGATGAAGTTGGCCGGCAGCAGGTCGTTGTGGCCGAAGACGATCGGCAAGCTCACTTGTGCGGCCTCGAACTCTTCGGCCAGCGCCAAATAGTCCGCAAGGTGGGCGCGCATGCGGCTTTCCCCCTCCTCAAGCGTGCGGGCATAGTCGCGGATCACGTGAAAGGCCCAGAACAACGCCGCCGGACCGCGCACATGCTTGGGCATGGCGGTGTGATAGTTTCGCACCAGCCGGGCCAGCGGGGCGATCTTGGCCTGCACATCGGTTTCGGCAAATGTCTTCCCGTCGATATAGGCGAACACCATGATACCCGGCGCGGCATGGACGAGTTCGGGGGCAAAGCCCGCCGTGAAGGCGGCGGCCGAAACGCTGCGCTCGCGGTCGCGGAAGACGTGGTGCATGGGGAAGTCCCGCCCGAGCCGCACGACATACCTGCGCCCGCCGTCCTCTACCGTAAAGCTCTCATTGCTGAGACCGCCCTTTAGCTGGCGCGGCTCCACCGGCCCTCGCCAAATGGGCAGTGACTTGATCAGTTCCCCGGCAGCGCTCATGCCTTCTCCCTCAACGCTCCGCAAGCCCAAGCCTCAGGCGGACCCGGCGGGAGCCTGCCGAAATCAGCCGGTCGGCGATGATGGCGATGAACGCCACGCACAAACCCGCCACGATGCCGTGGCCGGTGTCGGCCTTGGTCAGCGCGATATAGACTTCCTGGCCAAGATCGCGGGTGCCCACAAGGGCGGTGATCACCAGCATCGACAGTGCCAGCATGATGGTCTGGTTGATGCCGAGCATGATCTCAGGCAGCGCCAGTTTTATCTTGATCTTGGTCAGGATCTGGCGCGGCGTGCAGCCGGCAGCGATCCCGGCCTCGACAAGCTGCGGATTGACCTGGCGCA
>CAYWVA010000313.1:0-3635 GCA_964461545.1 uncultured Rhizobiaceae bacterium
GGCGCTAAAAGCCGCGGCCGGAATATTCGCCGGGCAAATCCACCAGCGTGACCTGGGCACCCCAGAGCTTGCGCAGGGGCCCTGTGACTTCGCTGGTATCGCCACTGGTCCAGAACGCCACCCCGCTGGAGCGGTGGAATCCCTCCCCGATAGCCTTGGCGACCTGTTCCACGCGTCGCGCAACTGCCTCGCCGGTGTCGATGACTTTCACGTCCGGGCCCGCAACTTGCTCGATCAAGGGGCGCAGAAAGGCGAAGTGGGTGCAGCCGAGGACCAGCGTGTCCGCGCCAGCCTGGATGAGTGGCGTGACGAACTGGTTCACCAGCGTACGGGTCTGTGGGCCGTCGAGGTCACCGGCCTCGACCTGCTCGACGAGGCCAGGACAGATCCGCGTCAACACCTCGATATCCCCGCCGAACTGGTCCAGCAGTGCGGCAAAGCGCACGCTTTTCAGCGTCCCGGCCGTGGCCAGCACGCCGACAGTGCCGCTGCGGGTCGCCGCCGTGGCCGGCTTGACCGCAGGTTCCATGCCGACAATCGGCACTTTGACGGATTCCCGGAGCAGCGGCACCGCGGCAGCGGTCGCAGTATTGCAAGCCACGACAACGATATCGGCGCCATGCTCGATGAGAAAGTGGGTAAGCGACTGGGCGCGTTGCTGGATGAAGTCGTCGCTGCGCGCGCCATAGGGCACCCAGGCGGAATCCGCAACGTACGCCAGGGAGGCCGTCGGCACCCGCTGGTGAATTTCCTTGAGGACGGAAATTCCGCCCAGGCCCGAATCAAAAACGCCGACTTGCAAATGCACCCCCTGAAAAAAAACGTAACGCTACCCTGCGGCAAGGCGTGCGGCAAGGTGGTCCAGCCCTGGCCTGAGCGTGTACCGGCGAGGCTGGGAGTCTATAATGGCAAAAAGTCAAACGCCCGTATGATTGAGAATTCTCGCGGCTTGGCTGCAATCCGCCAACCGCCAAATATGGGGCGGACACCTCATGGGGAAAGCGAGTCATGACAGACGCCTACATTCTCGATCACGTTCGCACGCCGCGTGGCCGCGGCAAGCCTGACGGGGCCCTGCACGGCATCACGCCGATCCAGTTGCTGACGCAGGTCCTGGCGGCACTGCGCGATCGCAACGATCTCAATACGGCGCTGGTTGACGACGTCATCATGGGTTGTGTCAGCCCGGTGGGCGAGCAGGGGGCCAATATTGCCCGGGTCGCCGCGCTCAATGCAGGCTACGCCGAGAGCGTTCCCGGCAAGCAGCTGAATCGATTCTGTGCCTCGGGCCTGGAGGCCGTGAACACGGCCGCGGCGCTGGTGATGTCCGGCCAGGCTGATCTGGTGGTCGCGGGCGGTGTTGAATCCATGTCGCGCGTGCCGATGGGCTCCGATGGCGGTGCGATGGCGACCGATCCACAGGTGGCCTGGAACAGCTATTTCGTGCCGCAGGGAATCAGCGCCGACCTGATCGCCACCCTCTATGGCATCAGCCGCGAAGATTGCGACGCTTACGCCGCCGAGAGCCAGCGGCGCGCGGCCGTGGCCTGGCAGAACGGCTGGTTCGTGCCGTCCGTCATGCCCGTGCGCGACCGCCTCGGGCGGGTGGTACTGGATCGCGACGAACACATGCGGCCCGAAACGACTGCCGAGGCACTGGCCGGGCTGCGGCCGGCCTTCGAAGCGCCGGGCCAACAAGGTGGCTTCGACAGTGTCGCCATCCAGCGTTATCCAGAAGTCGAGGCCATCCGCCACGTGCATACCGGCGGCAACTCCAGTGGCATCGTCGATGGTGCCGCCGCCGTCTTGGTTGCGAGCAGACAGATGGCCGAGCACCTGGGCCTGGCGACGCGCGCCCGGATCCGCGGCTTCGCCTCCGTGGGCAGCGAGCCTACCATCATGCTGACCGGGCCCGCCCCCTCGGCCGAGCGTGCCCTGGAGAAAGCGAAACTCAAGCGTGAGGACATCCAGCTGTTCGAGCTCAACGAGGCGTTTGCTTCCGTGGTGCTGCGTTTCATGCAGCAGCTCGATGTGCCGCATGAAGAGATCAACGTGAATGGCGGCGCAATCGCACTCGGCCACCCGCTCGGTGCGACCGGCGCCATGGTGCTGGGCACTTTGCTCGACGAGATGGAGCGGCGCGACCTGGCCACCGGCCTCGTCAATCTCTGCGTCGGCGCCGGCATGGGCACCGCCACCATTCTCGAGCGCGACTGAAGGGATCCTGGTCATGGCTGACAACATCAAGTATTCCGTCGATGGGCAAGGCGTGGCACTGCTCGTGATCGACGTGCCCGGCCGGGGAATGAACGTGCTGACGCCGGCATTCTTGGCCGAGCTCGAACAGTGCATCGACAAGGTGGCCGGCGACGACAACGTGAAGGGCGCCGTGCTTACCTCCGGCAAGCAAAGCTTCCTCGCGGGCGCTGATCTCAAGGAACTGGTCGGAGTGTTCGAACGGATGTCCGACCGCGACGAGATTTTCTCGTTTGCGCGCAGTTTTTCGGCGCTGTTCCGCAAGCTCGAAACTTGCGGCAAGCCTTTCGTGGCCGCCATCAACGGTACCGCGCTCGGTGGCGGCCTGGAGCTTTGCCTGGCCTGCCACCATCGGGTTGCGCTCGACGATCCGAAGGCGAAACTCGGTCTGCCGGAAGTGCAGCTCGGACTGTTGCCAGGCGCGGGCGGCACACAGCGCCTGCCGCGGATGATCGGCATCGAGAAGGCCCTGCCATTGATGGCCGAGGGTACGCACCTGGATCCCGCCAGGGCGCATGCGCTGGGGATCGTGGAGGAACTCGCCGCCGACCAGCAGGCATTGCTGGCCAAGGCGCGGCAGTGGGTGATTGAGCATGGTGACCCGGTGCAACCCTGGGACAAGAAGGGCTTTCGTTTTCCAGGCGGCGCCGGCGCGAGCCGGCCTGGCAGCGCGCAGACCTTCATGGTCGGCACGGCGCTCGTGGCGCAGAAGACCATGCACAATTATCCGGCGCCGATCGCAATCCTGTCCTGCGTCTACGAAGGCAGCCTCGTGCCGATCGACAAGGGCCTGGAAATCGAATCGCAATACTTCGTCGAGCTCCTGACCGGACCTGTCGCGCGCAACATGATTCGCACGCTGTTTCTGGACAAGGGCGCGGCGGACAAGCTGGCGCGCCGGCCCAAGGACGTCGAAAAGGTGCCCGTGCAGAAACTTGGCGTGCTGGGTGCGGGCATGATGGGCGCCGGCATTGCCTATGTCTCGGCCGTGGCGGGCATCGAGGTCGTGCTGCTGGACATGGACCAGGCCAAAGCCGAGCAGGGCAAGGCTTACTCCGGCGGCATCCTGGAGAAGCGCGTCAGTCGCAACAAGTCGACGCCTGCACAAGCCGAGCAGGTCCTCGCGCGGATTCAGCCCACGTCGCGCTACGCGGATCTCGCAGGCTGCGACCTGGTAATCGAGGCGGTATTCGAGGACCGCGATCTCAAGCGCAGGGTCACAGAAGAGGCCGAGGCCGTCATGCCCGAAGGCGCGATTTTTGCCACCAATACCTCGACACTGCCGATTACTGGGCTGGCCGAGGCCTCGAACCGCCCCGACCAATTCATCGGCATCCATTTCTTTTCGCCGGTGGACAAGATGCCGCTGGTCGAGATCA
>CAYWVA010000314.1:0-3626 GCA_964461545.1 uncultured Rhizobiaceae bacterium
ACGTCGGCGCCGCGGTCGATCTTGGCCGACTGCTCGTCGAACGACACCCCGCCGATGAGCAGTGAAATGGTGAGCCGGTGATTGGCGCCTAAGGTCTCGAAGGCCTCGTGCACCTGCGCGGCGAGTTCACGCGTCGGCTCGAGGATAAGGGTGCGCGGCATGCGCGCCCGCGCCCGGCCCTGCTCGAGCAAAGTCAGCATCGGCAGCACGAAGGCGGCCGTCTTGCCGGACCCGGTCTGGGCTAGCCCGAGCACGTCGCGGCGCTCAAGGGCGGGTGGAATGGCGCCTATCTGAATGGGGGTAGGGGTGGAAAAACCTGCGGCCTTAACCGCGTCGAGGGCCTTCTCGGAGAGGCCCAGCTGATCGAACATCATCTAATCGCTAATACCGTTCTGGCGATTCCGGGGTTTGACATCCATCGCCCGCTCGATGAATCGCCTAATCGCGGGGCCAATCGGAAGTTAATTACGCTCCTGCACATAATGCGCCTGCCCGAAAAGTCAACCTCAATACGGCTTTGCGGCTCGAACGGCCAGGGATTGCGGCTGCCGCTTCAAGCCGGAGCGACACGGATGCACGGGGCGCGGCGCATCGGCGCTGCCGCCCCGTCACCGGACGATTGGCCTTTACTCGGCTGCCTGCCGGCTGGCCGACTTGTTGCCCATGCCGCCAACAACCTCCTCGGCGGCGGCTTTGTGGTTCTTGACCGAACTCGTCCACTGGCCCCACACGGTCGGGTCGATGGTGTCACCGTTGTTTCCCAGCTTATGCAGCCGGCGCTGGTCGTCTTCGGTCAACACCTGCTTGGGCAGCGGCTGGAGGTGGCGGACATCATCGGCGTTCATGCCGATCATCTTGCCCACCCGGTTACCGTAGTCATCGTGAATCAGTAGCAGGTGCCACAGCATCCGTTCCTGGACGTCGCGCTCGCATTCGCCGAGCAGCGTTCCCATGTTGTGCACGAGATCGTCGCGTTCCCAATCCATCATGGTGCAATAGCGGCCGCGCGGCTGGACGTAGTCGTTGCGGCGCTCAATCACTTCGCGCGTCAGCCGGCCGGTGATTTCGGGCTGATGGTTGGAATCGTCGCGTGTCGCCTCCTGCAAGCCGTGGTGAACCGACGGTTCGTAATTGACGTGCGGGTTCTGCCCCGGGGCGAGATCGCGGAAGTACGACATCTGACCACCGTGCAGGTTGGTGGCCACCTTGGCGTTCTTGGCCTGATTGACCGGCAGCTGCAGATAGTTCGTGCCGACCCGGTGGCGCTGGGTGTCGGAATACGAAAAGGTGCGGCCGACCAGCATCTTGTCGTCGGAGAAATCGAGCCCGTCGACCAGCACGCCGGTGCCCATGGCGATCTGCTCGTTCTCGTTGAAGACGTCCTCGACGTTGCGGTTGAGCGTCATGACGCCCACGTGGCGCAGCGGGAAGTCCGTTTCGGGCCAGATCTTGGTATCGTCGAGTGGATCCCATTCCAGTTCAGGATGATCATGGTCCTCCATGATCTGAACGTAGAAATCCCACTGCGGGTAGTCGCCGCGCTCGATTGCCTCGTAAAGGTCCTTGGACGCCGAGCCGAGATCCTTGCCCTGGACCTTCTCGGCCTCCTCCGCGGTCAGGCTGGCGACACCGCAGCGCGGGTGCCAATGGTACTTCACCAGCACCGTGTCGCCTTTGGCATTGACCATCTTATAGGTGTTGACGCCGAACCCTTCCATGTGCCGGTAGCTGGCCGGTATGCCGCGCGGGCTGAACAGGTGCGTCAGCATGTTCATCGACTCCGGCGTCTGGCTCATGAAGTCGAAGATCCGGTTCGGCTCCTGCCGGAAGGTGACCGGATCGGGCTTCAGCGAATGGATGACGTCGGGAAACTTGATGGCGTCGCGGATGAAGAACACCGCGAGATTATTGCCGACCAGGTCCCAGTTGCCGTCCTCGGTGTAGAATTTGACGGCAAAGCCCCGCGGATCGCGGGCCACCTCGGAGGAATCGCGCCCACCGATCACGGTGGAGAAGCGGATCGCCAGCGGCGTCTTCTTGCCGGCCTCCTGTAACAGCTTGGCGCGGGTGTATTTCGATGCCGGCTCGTCGCCGATTTTGCCGGTGGCCTCGAACTCGCCGTAGCACACGAAGCCGCGGGCGTGAACCACCCGCTCGGGGATGCGCTCGCGGTCGAAGTGGGTGATCTTCTCAAGGAAATGGTAGTTTTCCAAGGTAGCCGGGCCGCGAGAGCCCACGGTCCGCTGGGACTGGTTGTTGGTGATCGGATGACCCTGGCGATTGGTCAGAACGCCGTCCGAACCGCCCGATGTCTGGCTCTTGCCCGACTTTCCTTGATTCTTGTCCATCACAGCCTCCTTCATGCATCTTCCTTTGCGTCTCCTTATTGCGCCGCCGGGCCGGATGCAACACTCGTAGCGTCCTTGCGACTGTTTGCGAGATCTTGCCCGTCAGCCGCCTTCGCGAAATCCCGGATAGAGCGTCATGCCGCCGTCGACGAACAAGGTCGTGCCGGTGACGTAGTCGGACTCATCGCCGGCCAGCCACACCGCTGCCTTGGCCACGTCCTCAGGCACTCCGATACGGCCATAGGGAATGAGCTTGAGAAGCTCTTGGGCCGCCTCTGCGGTACCCCACGCCTCCTCGTTGATCGCCGTCTTGATGGCGCCAGGAGCAATGGAGTTCACCCGGATCTTTTCCGGCGCCAGTTCCTGGGCCAGCGATTCCATGAGCAGTTTCAGCCCGCCCTTGGAGGCGGCGTAATTGACGTGGCCTGCCCACGGGATTTCCTCGTGCACCGAACTGGTGAAGATGATCTTGCCGAGCGCCGGCGAGCGCGACGGGTCGAGACCCTGTTTGCGGAAGTGGCGCACCGCCTGCTGGGCGCACAGGAACTGCCCCGTCAGGTTGACGTCGATGACCTTTTGCCATTGCTCCAGCGTCATGTCGGCGAGCATGGCATCGGCCTGGATGCCGGCATTTGCGGCCAGGATGTCGAGGCCGCCGAATTCCTTGGCCATGGTGTCGAACAGGGCTTTGCAGTCGCCCGGCTTCGAGATGTCGCCCTTTGCGGTCACCGCCCGGCCGCCCTGCGCCTTGATTTCGCGCACCATCTCTTCAGCCTCGTCCGGGTGGGAGTGGTAATTGATGAGCACTGCCGCCCCGGCCGCGGCGAAGCCTTGCGCGATGGCCCGGCCTATGCCTGAGCTGGCACCGGTGATCAGAGCCCGGAAGCCGTCCAACGGGCGATGCATGGTGCACTCCCTCTCTTTGCGCGGCGATACGATGGTCAGACGCGCCGGCCGGCCATGAAGTTCCGCAAAAGAGCACCACCGCTGGGCACAAATCATAGCCAAGCCATAGCGGTAGTGTCGCCCAAAAATCACTTGACTAGGTTGCCCGGCACGGCCAGAATCGCAATCGTCAAACAAGCTCAAGGGAGGTCTAGGAAAATGACGCCGCCGACGATACGGTGGCCGGTTCCAGACCATCCGGTCGATCACCGGGGCTGAAACCGGCTAATTCCGACAACCTGTTCCGGGTCCAGGTTTGGACCTGTGTATCGTCAGGCGCGTATTACGCCGACGCAAAGTGATCCGTTATAACCCGGATCCGAATCGACTTCG
>CAYWVA010000315.1:0-3614 GCA_964461545.1 uncultured Rhizobiaceae bacterium
ACCTTGGCGTCGCCGCGAAGTTAACGCCACTGCCGCGCCGTGGCAACGAACATGGTGGCTGTGATATGTCCCGGAAGGCCAAGTCGCCCGTTCCGCGCGCGAGGAGGATATTGGAATATGCCAGCAATCCGATTCACCGCACTCGCAACTCTCGTGTTGAGCATCATAGCCCTGCCAGGAGAGGTCCGGCCGCACACCACCGGCGAGACGGCCTCGGCCACGCTTGTCACCCAGCCGGAGACGCCCCGGGCTGGCGAGCGAACGGCACTGGCTTTGGCCCTGACCGACCGCTCGGGCGCGCCTCTGCAAGACCTGGTGACGCACCATGGTCGAAAACTCCATGTGATCATCGTCAGCGAGGATATGCAGGTGCTGGGGCACATCCATCCGCACGGTTTCGATGAGCAGATCGAGGCCGGCCAGGCGAAGGTATTCTTCACCTTCCCACGCCCGGGGCGCTATCTCATCGCGGCAGACTACATGACCGCCGTAGGGCCGCATGCGCAACAGTTCACCGTCGAGGTGACGGGCTCGGCCGAGGCTGCTGCGTCTGGGACCGGTGCAGCGGCCCCGCCCGGTATCGGCATCGCCACAATGGACGACGACGACCGCCACACCGATGCCGTTCTTTTGCAAGGCACCGGCGAGGCCGGCGGCTATGGCGTGGCGCTGCAAAGGCCGGACAAGATCGAGGCCGGGGAGCCGGTGACGCTCACCTATCGCTTCACCATGGACGGGGCGCCGGTGAGGAATCTGCGACCTTACCTGAATGCGCCGATGCACCTCGCCGTCGTGCGCGACGATCTCCGCCATTTCCTGCACGAGCACGGGATGCTTCCCGGCCAGGCCCATGTCGGACACGGCGAAGGCGCCGACCACGACCCCCACGCTTTGCATGAGATGAGTGGCGACAACCATCACGGGCATCATGGTTACCAGGGACCGGCAGAGTTCGGGCCGGAGATCACGGCGAGCCTCAGCTTCCCGGAGTCCGGCACATATTACCTGTTCAGCCAGACCGCACACGGCGACACGCTCCTGATCTCTCGCATCCCGGTGGAGGTTGAGTGAACGAGAGGCGGTGACTTGCGCCCCGGCTTGCCGCATAGTGGCAGCGGGCAAATGAGCAAGCCAGACAGACGTTCGACCATCCCGACAATGCGCAGGTCCGGCTTTCACCGGCTGGCTAGACTGCTCGCCACTCTGGCTATGCTGCTCAACCAGCCCCTGGCTGCCATCCACGCCGCCACCGACGAGGGGCATCTCTCCCACCGCGCCGCCCACGCGGTCCATCCCGCCGAGGCCACCCATGACAGTGCAGGCCAGCGCCACGGTGGCCCGTCGCACCCCGACGATCTCCATCATCAAGCCTGTCAGGTTTGCCCGCTGGTTGGGGCGGCACTGCAGCCGCCCGGGTCGGCCAAGATCACCAATGCCTCAGGGTGGCATCACTTGGCCGGCCCAGCCGTCATTCAAGCAACCAAGCCGGAGAAACGACTGCGTGTCGGCGGTCCGGTTCGTGCGCCTCCTCGGAATCAACTGAACTGACGCGCCGAGCAGCGCTGGCTCACGGCATCAGCCTCGCCGGTCCTGCTCAGTTGTCCCATGCCAGATGAATCCAGGAGTCGAACGATGCGACTGTTGAACAGTGCGGCTGCCAGTGCCGCTCTCCTTGTCGGCCTCGTGAGCGGTGATGCCACCGCCCACGTCACAGCCGATCCCAATCAGGCGACGGCCGATAGCTGGTTTAGAACCGCCCTGCGGGTCTCTCACGGCTGCGAGGGCACGCCGACGGTGGCCGTGCGGGTAAAGATGCCCGACGGTGTCCTGGCGGTCAGACCGCAAATGAAGCCCGGCTGGGAGATCAGCATCTCTCAGCGCAAGCTCGATCAGCCCATCGAGGGTCCGCACGGGACGACGGTCACCGAGGTGGTCGATGAAGTGGCATGGCGCGGCGGCCCGTTGCCGGATGCCTACTTCGACGAGTTCGGCCTCAGCATGCGGCTGCCGGCCGAACAGGCAACGCTCTACTTCCCCACCGTTCAGGAGTGCGAGGAGGGCGTCCACCGCTGGATCGAGATTCCATCGGCTGGGCAGGAATGGGGCGACTTGGATGAGCCGGCCCCATTCGTCACCGTCAAGCCGAAGGAGTGAACCGGGGCGGAGCCGGGGCCAAGTCCCGGCTCCCCAAAGGGGCTTGAACCCGTGAATGCGCTGTTCCAGGCATTGTCGCGCAGCATAGTGCTGGTGTGGCTACTTCTCGCATCGTCGGGTGCGGCCTACGGCCATGCCGTCGTTATCGAGACCGTGCCGGCTGACGGTGTCTTGGTCGGAACGGCGCCCGATCAGGTCGTTGTGCGCTTCAACGAGCCTGTCACACCGGTTTCGGCCCAGGTATTGAACGCCACGGGAGATAAGATAACTCCGGCTGATCCCGCCAGCGTGCAGGGCGATGAGCTACGGATTGCCCTTCCCTCTCAGCTTGCTCAGGGCACCTACATCGCCAGCTATCGGGTCATATCGGCGGACTCGCATCCGGTAGGGGGCTCCATCGTGTTCTCGGTGGGCAGGGTGTCGGAGCGGGTCACTGCACCCCTGGAAGCCGCAGACGACAGGGGCTGGATAGCGGCCATGGTGGTGGTGCGTACTTTACTGTTCGCCGGCGTTCTCGGCGGCGCTGGTGGGGTGCTGTTCCTGCTCCTCGTCAGACCGGCAGACTTCGCGTACCGGGCGACTTGCCGCATTGCTGGGATTCTGGCCGGGGCGGGGGGCTTGGCTGCACTCATTGCCGTCGGCCTCCAGGGCGGCCTGCTCTTGGGCGGACCTACCAGTAATCTGGCGAACGCTGCCACCTGGCGGATCGGGTTGACGTCCGGGTTCGGAACCACGGCTGTCGTGGCATTCGCCGGCCTCGCATGTGTAACGGCGGGCCTTTGGCTGAACCGGCAGACCATCCTGCGCCCGCTCGTCTATGTCGGTGCGGCGGTTGCGCTGGCAAGCTTTGCCCTGAGCGGGCATATCGTCACCGCCGGGCCGCGCTGGCTCACTATTCCTGTCCTGCTCGCCCATACGACGGCGGTCGCCTTCTGGGTCGGGTCACTGCTTCCGCTGCATCAGGCCATCTCCCTCTCAGGCGCCAAGGCAGCGTTTGTCGTACAGCGTTTTTCCCGCACGGCCGTTATCGCCGTCGCGGCCCTGGTGATTGCGGGGCTGATCATCGTTGTGCTGCAGGTCCAGAGCCTGCGAGGGCTCGTGACCACGACCTATGGCCTCATCCTGCTCGCCAAGCTCGGCTTGGTCGCGGGGCTGCTCGGCCTGGCGGTTTTCAATAAGTTGCGGCTGACGCCTGCCCTGGCCGGTGGCGATCCCGGTGCCGCCACCGCGTTGCGCCGCACCATTGCAGCGGAGGTGGTGCTTGCCGCAGCTATCCTCGTTGCCACGGCGGCGCTTGGCACCACGCCGCCACCGCGTGTGCAGGCCGGCTCAGCCGAGACACATGCCGGGCACACCTACGCGACCCACCAGGCGGCATCGCGAGGGCTGTCGGTGACCATCATCGGCGCCGGCCGCAGCGTCGAGGTCGTGCTCGATTCGGATCGCAGCGGCATCAACGG
>CAYWVA010000316.1:0-3608 GCA_964461545.1 uncultured Rhizobiaceae bacterium
GCACGCTGAACAGGCCCCACACCGCCAGATAGCCGGCGAGGAAGATGCCGGTGGGTACGGCAGGATTTCCCGCCTGGCGCTGCTTGCGGTTGACGGCGGCGAACAACAGCACCATGGGCGCAGCACTCGGCACCATCATGGCGACCATCATCACCCACCACATGACCAGCATGAGGCCCGCATGCCCGAGCGTCCAGGCCATCGGCTCGAGCATCACCTGGCCGGCGCGCTCGGCCATTCCGGCCATGCCGGCGCCGTGGTCCATGCCGGCCCCAGCCAGGGTATAGGCCCAGGCGAGTCCGGTCACTGCGGCAAGCCCTGCCAGTACAATGGCGCGGTCGCGACGCAGCACCACTTCGATGAGCGTTGATGAGGTCATGCTTGCCCGAGTCTACCAACTGTGCCGGGCGGTGTCACTGAGCCAGACACTGGGTAGGCTGGCGAAGCGTTGGCGCCGGCCCGGTTTCGCTTGCAGCCCGCAGGCGGGTGGGTATGCTGGCGACATCAGACGACGGGAGGGATCATGATCGCCCGCGCCTTTGCCATCTTTGCATGGCTGTTTGTTGCCGCCACGCCCGCCCAGGCCGAGGTCAGCCGCTGCCTGGCGATTGCCGATGCCAGCCCGCGCCTCCTCCATGCCGCGTTCACGCCTGCCGCCCTGAAGCCTGACGAGGTCAGAGTCAGATTCGTCGGCCACTCGACCTTTCTGATCGAGAGTCACGAGGGCGTCACCATCGCCACCGACTATGCCGGATATGCCGGCGGCGTGGTGCCGGACGTGGTCACCATGAACCGGGCCCATTCGACCCACTACACCGACACCCCCGATCCGCGCATCGCCCATGTCCTGCGCGGTTGGAACCCGGAAGGCGGGGCGGCCCAGCACCACCTTCGGGTCGGCGACGTCACCATCCGCAATGTGCCCACCGACATCCGCAGGTTCGGCCAGGTCGTTCCTGACGGCAATTCGATCTTCATCTTCGAGGTGGCCGGCCTGTGCATCGGCCATCTCGGCCACCTGCACCATGAACTGGGACCAGAGCACGTCGGCTGGATCGGCCGGCTCGACATCGTGATGGTGCCGGTCGACGGCTCTTTCACCATGGCCCAGGCGAGCATGATCAACGTCATCAAGCTGCTCAGGTCCCGGATCATCCTGCCCATGCATTACTTCGGGCCGACGACCCTGGGGCGGTTCCTCGACGGGCTCAGCGAGGAGTTCGCGATCGAGATCAGCCCGACGGCCGAAGTCGTCATGTCCGAAGCAACCCTCCCGTCGGAGCCCAAAGTGCTGGTACTTCCCGGCCACTGATCGCCGGCCGGGCCCGCTGGTCAGCAACGGCCTTGATTGGCGCAGTGAGTTGCTTCATACCCGCAAGGCAACCGACGGCGCATGGCGCCGCATGCGACGAATACGCAAAAACCTGCCTCGATGGGCGGCCGCCAGGCCAAGACTCGAGGCCGGTCATGCACAGCGAGGCTTGAGTGACTTGGAGCGGCAGCTAATGCCCGGATGAGGCTGGCCACCCGGTGCGGCGCCTCGATGGGCGACGGCCGGGAGGTGGTCAGATGGAAAATGCGTCCGCCGCACGTTATGAGCTGAGTCAGGCCGATCCCGAGTTGGCGCGGCAAATCCTTGAATCCGAGCATCCAGCCGATGCCGCGGCCGTTTTGGCCGAGCTCACCCCCGGGGAAGTGTGGGAGTTCCTGCGGCTGCTCGATGTCGAACGCCAGGCGGTGATCTTCGGATATCTGCCGGGCGAGCTGCAGCTTGCGCTGTCGCGCATCATCCCGCGCCCGGAGATGGCTGCCATCGTCACCGACATGGAGTCCGACGAGCGCGCCGACCTGTTCAACCGCATGGAGGTCGCCGACCAGCAGATTCTGCTTAGGGCTCTGGCGCGGGTGGAGCGCGAGGACATCCGCCGCCTCGCCGGCTATGCGGAGAGCACCGCCGGGTCGATCATGACCACCGACTATGCGGTCCTGACGCCGGATCTCACGGTGGATTCGGCCATCGACCGGCTGCGCCGGGTGGCGCCCGAGATCGAGACCATCAACCGCGCCTGGGTGGTCGACCGCGACCGGCGCCTGATCGGCTCGGTGCGACTGCAGCAGCTCATTCTCGCCGCGCCGACGGCGCGCGTCAGCGACATCATGGAGGAGCGCACCCACGCGGTACGAGTCGACGATGACCAGGAAGACGCCGCCCAGCAGCTCGCCAAGTACGACATGCTGGCTTTGCCGGTGGTGGACGACGGAAACAGGCTGGTCGGCATCATCACCCACGACGACGCCATGGACGTGCTGACCCAGGAGGCCACCGAAGACTTCCACAAGGTGGGAACGGTCGGAACCATGCCGGTGAACGTGCGCGATGCGACGATTTCGCTGCTCTACCGCAAGCGCATCACCTGGCTGGTGCTGCTGGTGTTCGCCAACATCTTTTCTGGGGCCGGGATCGCCTATTTCGAGGACACCATCGCGGCCCACATGGCGCTGCTGTTTTTCCTGCCGCTGCTCATCGCCTCGGCAGGCAACGCCGGCGCCCAGGCCTCAACCTTGATGGTGCGGGCGCTCGCCACCGGCGACGTGGTCATGAAGGACTGGGGCCACATGCTGGGGCGCGAGACCCTGGTGGCCGCCGCGCTCGGCGTCACCATGGCGTTTGCCGTGTCAGGAATCGGGCTCGTGCGCGGCGGCCCCGACATTGCGGCGGTGGTGGCTTTGACCATGGTGGCGGTGGTGCTCACCGGCAGCCTGGTGGGTATGTCGCTGCCGTTCCTGTTCAGCCGCCTGGACATGGATCCTGCTACCGCCAGCGGGCCGCTCGTCACCTCGATCGCCGACATAGCCGGCGTTCTGATCTACTTCTCGATCGCCACCGCCCTGCTGCTCACATAGGTTTGATCCACGTCAATGCGCCGCGGTCGCCGCAAGCCGAGGTAATGAGCATCTGCGGAGCTGCGCTTTGGCCATGAGCGCGCTTTCCACTACCAGGAGAAGCGCTCGACGGTTAATTCTTGAGCAGCCGAAACCGCCAGAGGAGCATTTGTCATGCAAGCCAAGGACATTATGGCCCGCGACGTCATTACCGTCAGCGAAGCCAGTGCCGTCAAGGATGTGGCGAGCGTTCTGCTCGATCGCGGCATCAGCGCGGTGCCGGTCGTTGACGCCTCAGGCCGTATGGTCGGCATTGTCAGCGAAGGCGACCTGCTGCATCGCTCCGAATCGGGCACCAGGCGCCGCCGCTCGTGGTGGCTGTCGCTGTTTAGCGATGCCGATGCGCTCGCCTCGGAGTTCGTCAAAGAGCACTCACGTCGGGTGAGCGACGTCATGACACGCAACGTCATTTCGGCGGGGCCCGATACAGAACTCGTCGAGATTGCCGAGCTCTTGGAGAAACACCGCATCAAACGCGTCCCGATCGTTGAGAACGGCCAGCTTGTCGGCATCGTGAGCCGCGCCAACCTGGTTCGCGCCCTCACTATGGCGCCCACGCAGGGTAAGGAGTTGGAAGGAACCGATTCCAAGATCCGGGACCGCATTCTGGCGCGCCTGAAGGCAGAGCCGTGGAGCCCCTCATGGCTCAACGTGCGGGTCGAGAA
>CAYWVA010000317.1:0-2092 GCA_964461545.1 uncultured Rhizobiaceae bacterium
AAGGCGCCGGCACCTGAGGCCAAGCGAGTCCAAGTCAGAACCCAAGCAGGCTGAGCAATCGCCTACCTCATAGGCCGTTTCAATGGATCCTAGTGGTCAGTAGCAGAGGAAGCTGCGCCGATAACAATGCGAGGCCACCTGTCCATGAATCATGATGTTGTCTACCTCGTCATCGGGGTGCTCGCATTGGTGCTTTCGTATTGGGCTATCAAGTCTACCAATAGCGCAAGAGGCCTATGGCATCGAGGTCGTGAAGAGAGGGATATACATCGAAGCGAGATAGCGCATGCAATCATTCCTGGAAGGTGCCCCGGTTGATAGGCATGCGTAATATGTCGATCCAGGGTTCTACGGGTCCCAAATAGCCGAAGACCGGCCTTCTTCAGCTACCTGCTAAAGCATTGATCCTGCTAAGTCAGGGCCGGCTCGCGCCGGTCCACGTTACGCCATTCAGCCGATCTGACTTGCCGACTTGAAATCCGACCTGCGCGCGGGCCAGATGCTGCGGGGGGCTGTCATGCACTTTCGGACACCCAGTTCCACCAAATTTGCGGATGGACGACGCCACTGATTGGGATTAGTCCGGCAGCAAGACTAAGCCGCAAGCATCGGACTGCGCCGCTAGCGCGGAGTTGTGCTAGAGGGGCCCCCCGAACCCGAGCGTGAGATCCAGTTGTTTATCTATTCGACCTTTCGGCACCCCTGGCGTAAGAATTGGAGATTCATGATGCGTTGGGGGACAACCTGCGGCGGCACTCTGAGCCAAGGCCCAAATTGCGGATCATGGCGCCGTTCTGACAGGCGCACCAAATGACGCCGAAGGGAGCCGTCGGGGTGGAAGGGCCGTACGCCTGGTTCAGACTCGCTGTATCTCTGCTGATCAGCACCATCGGCGGCGTTGGCATGTGGTCTGTCGTAGTCGTTTTGCCCGCAGTCCAGGCAGAGTTCGACGTTGGGCGGGGTGATGCATCGCTGCCCTATCTAACGCTGACAATTGGCCTGGCCTTGGGCGGAGTGGCGATGGGAAGGCTGACCGATCGCCTTGGTATCATTACGCCCTTGTTCCTGGGGAGCGTTGCTCTGGCAATCGGATATTACCTTGCCAGCAGGGCACAGTCGTTATGGGAATTTGCGCTTGTTCATGGAGTGTTGATTGGCCTGTTGGGCAGTTCGGCAACCTTCGGGCCGGTGATTGCAGACATCTCGCACTGGTTCACCAGGAATCGGGGCATCGCAGTGGCAATCTGCGCCTGTGGCAGTTACATGGCTGGAGCGGTCTGGCCCCCGGTGATCCAGCACTTCGTCGAAGCGTTCGGATGGCGCCAGGCCTATGCCGGTATCGGCGGTATTTGCCTGGTGACGATCCTGCCTCTGTCTCTCCTGTTATCGAGGCGCAGGCCCGCGGCGGCGGTTGTAGACGGGCTAGACCAGGCCTATAGCGGCGGCCCTGCCGCGGTGCTGAGCCTGTCGCCCGGCACACTGCAGGCGTTGTTGGTGGTTGCCGGCCTCAGCTGTTGCATTGCCATGGCGATGCCGCAGGTGCACATCGTCGCCCTGTGTGTCGACCTGGGCTATGGATCGGCGCGCGGCGCGCAATTGTTGTCCGTCATGCTTGCGAGCGGGATCATCAGTCGCCTGGCGTTCGGTTTGATGGCTGACCGCTTCGGTCCGCTTCCCACACTGTTGCTCAGCTCGACACTGCAGGCGCTATCCTTGCTGCTGTTCATACCATTTGACGGGCTTGCACCGCTATTCATGGTGTCGCTGCTGTTCGGACTGGCGCAGGGCGGTATCGTTCCAACCTATGCAGCGATCATTCGGGAGTACTTCGCGCCGGAACAGGCCGGAGCGCGCATCGGCTTGGTGCTCTCGGCCACACTTACTGGAATGGCAGTAGGAGGATGGATGTCGGGAGCGATTTTTGACCTGACACTCTCTTATGATGCGGCCTTCCTGAATGGCTTCTTGTGGAACCTCCTCAACATCGCCATCGCCGTTTACCTGTTGATCCGGCTGGGTCCACAGCGGAGTACGAGTGCGGGGTGGTTATCGTCGACACGAGAAGCCTAATACGATGTTGACAAGGCACGAC
>CAYWVA010000317.1:2192-3604 GCA_964461545.1 uncultured Rhizobiaceae bacterium
TCCCTGCCGGCTGCAGCGGCGAGGAGGAATCCAAGCACGCCCTTTGTCAGGTTGCCAGGACCTGAGTGGATGTGAATCAGGGACTTGGCCAAGCTTGTCTCCTCCTCTATTTTCAGGCGCTGAGCGTACGCCGCCGTCAGCTACCCGCCAAACGCACAAGCCTCGCGCTTTTCGAGCAGCGAGTCGACAGTCTCCCCGTGAATGGCAAAATGGCAGCGCCTCGACCGGCTCGGCGATTTTGTGCTATTATATTACAAATGAGTGTGTTATGCGGTGATCGAAGACTGGATCGCTGTCGATCTCGAGGGGGCGGCGTGGATGGATCCGATAGAATGGCGCGAGGGCTTCGCCGCAGCGTGCATGGCCAGGTCGCCCAGGTGATCGGCCAGCGCATCATTGCCGGCGAATATGCGCCGGGCAGCATTCTGCCCACCGAGAGCGTCTTCTCCACCAGCTTCGCGGTGAGCCGTACCTCGTTGCGCGAGGCCATCAAGGGACTGGCGGCCAAGGGGCTTGTCGAATCGCGGCCCAGGATCGGCACCCGCGTACGCCCGCGCGCCCAGTGGAACATGCTCGACCCGGACGTCTCCGACTGGGCGTTCAATTCGCCGCTCAGTCGCGCCCATGGCCGGGCGCTGTTCGAGCTGCGCCAGATCATCGAACCGGCTGGCGCTGCGCTGTCGGCGGAGCGGCGCGACGACATCGATCTTGCCAGAATGCGTGAAGGGTTGGCCGGCATGGCCGCCGCAACGTCACGCGACGAGTGGATCGGGCCGGATCTGCAGTTTCACCAGGCAATTCTCGCTTCGACCCGCAACGAGCTACTGATGTCGCTCGGCCATCTGCTGGGCCCGGCGCTCACCCACGCTTTTTCCATCGTCACCGTTGACGCCAGGCGGCGACGCACCTCGGTGCCGCGCCACCGCGACATTCTCCTCGCCATCGAACGGCGTGATCCGGCCGCGGCGCGCGCGGCAATGACTCTGCTGCTGGAAGAGGCGCTCGTCGATCTGGAGGAAATGCTGGAAGCCGAGTTAAAACAATAACGACAACGCCGGACAACGGCGGGAAAGCCGAGGCCATGATGGCCGAAAAATTGGATCGGTACCGGCAGCAGTCGAGCTCCTGCCGGGCAACATGGGAGGAAACGATGAAGAAGGTAGTCTTGCTTGCCGCCGTTGCGGCCGTTGCATTGGCCACCGGGATGGCCGGTGGGCCAGCGCTTGCCGATACCTCCGACAAGCGCATCGCGCTGTCGAACAACTACGCTGGTAATTCATGGCGCCAAGCCATGTTGCGCAGCTGGGAAAAGGTTACCGGCGAGGCAGTCAAGGACGGTATCGTGGCCGCGGCCGATCCGTTCACCACGGCGGAAAACCAGGTGACCGAGCAGGCGGCGCAAATCCAGAACA
>CAYWVA010000318.1:0-3601 GCA_964461545.1 uncultured Rhizobiaceae bacterium
CCGAACCGTCACATGCTCCCCTCGCTCGGGAAATCTTATCTCGCTCGGGAAGCATGTGACGTTCCTGTCCCGCTGCGCTATCGATGATGTTAACGCCAACGGGCGGCTCTGCAGCTCATCAGCAGCGACCGCAGCACGGCAGCCACCACGCGGGGCTGGCCCCACGGATGAAGCAGCGGGATCGGGACGTCATAGGCCCATTGAGCGAGATCAAGATTTACGAGCGAAAGGGGCCTATGACGGCGCGGTCCCGCGGCCAGCAAAGAAAGGGTTGCACGACGGCCCCCGGCACGCGGTCGACAGAAAGAGATCGGCTAGAATGGGCGACTTCACCGGGCGCGCCCCGGTCCAGCCTTGCCGGGAGAATTTAGCGTGAGCACCGTCAATCCCCTCGATTTCTACGACATCCGCGGCGCGCTCACCGAGGACGAGCAGATGGTGCAGGACACCGTCGCCCGCTTCACTGATGAAAAGGTTCTTCCGATCATCCGCGAGTGTTTCGAGGAGCATCGCTTTCCGGCCGAGCTCGTGCCTGAATTGGCGGAGCTTGGACTGCTCGGATCCTCGCTCGAAGGCTATGGCTGTGCGGGGCTGAACGGAGTCTCCTATGGCCTCATCTGCCAGGAGCTCGAGCGCGGTGATTCCGGCATTCGCAGCTTCGTCTCCGTGCAATCCAGCCTGGTGATGTGGCCGATCCACAGCTACGGCAGTGAAGCACAAAAGGAACGCTGGTTGCCGCAGCTCGCGCGCGGCGAGGCGATCGGCTGCTTCGGCCTGACCGAGCCGCAGGGCGGTTCGGACCCGGGCAATATGAAAACCCACGCAAAGCGCGACGGCGGCGACTGGATCATCAACGGCGCGAAAATGTGGATTACCAACGGCAGCATTGCCGATGTCGCCATCGTGTGGGCAACCACCGACGACGGCCTGCGCGGGTTTCTGGTCGAGCGAGGCATGAAGGGCTTCGAGGCCCCGGAGATCCAGCGAAAGTTTTCTTTGCGCGCCTCGGTCAGCTCCGCGCTTTTCCTGGACAATGTGCGGGTCCCGGCGGACAACATGCTGCCCGAGGCCGTCGGCCTCAAGGGTCCGCTCGGTTGTCTGACCCAGGCCCGTTACGGCATCACCTGGGGTGCCATCGGCGCCGCGCAGGCCTGCCTGAAGGAGGCGCTCAACTACGCAAACGACCGCGAGTTGTTCGAACGCCCCGTGTCCCATACGCAGACCATGCAGCGGCGGCTTGCCGACATGACGCGGCGTATCACCACTGCGCAGTTGCTTTCGCTGCAGCTCGGTCGCCTCAAGGATGCGGGGCGCATGCACCCCGCCCAGGTTTCACTTGCCAAGTGGAACAACGTGCGCATGGCGCTCGACATCGCGCGCGATGCGCGCGACATCCTCGGTGGCGCCGGTATCAGCGCCGAGTATTGTCCGATCCGGCACATGCTGAACCTTGAGAGCGTCGTCACGTACGAGGGCACGGAGACAATTCACGAACTCGTCATCGGGCGGGAACTGACGGGCGTCAATGCCTTCTGAGCGGCCCACGCCGCGCGAAGCGGGAGGCGCCACGAAGCTGTTGGAAAACGCGGCAGGCCGTGCAACGCGCTTCCTAGCAGAACTGCCCGAACGCAGAATCTGGCCGGACGACGAGGCGCTGGCGGGGCTCGAACGTTTCGTCGAGCCTCTGCAGCAACATTCCCTGGCAGCGGAACACGTGCTTGCGCTGCTCGACGACATCGGCTCGCCCGCCACGGTCGCCAGCGCCGGCCCGCGCTATTTCGGCTATGTTGTTGGCGGCGCGCTGCCCGCGACGCTGGCCGCCAACTGGCTGGCCACGGCCTGGGACCAGAACGTCCACCATTGGGCCGGCTCGCCGGTTGGCGCCAAGCTCGAGGAGGTGGCTTTAGGCTGGATCGCCGAACTGGCGGAACTGCCGGCCGGGACGGGTGGGGCCTTCGTCACCGGCGCCTCGATCGCTAACTTTTGTGCGCTTGCGGCCGCCCGTCACCAGCTCCTTGCCAAGCTGGGCTGGGACGTGGAATCCGACGGCCTGCGCAATGCGCCGGAAATACAGGTAGTGGTCGGCGAGGAAGCACACTCCACGCTGCTCAAGGCCATCGCGCTGCTCGGTCTCGGTCGCGATCGAGTCCTGCGCGTGCCCGTCGATGGACAGGGCCGCATGCGCACAGAGGCATTTCCTTCGCTCAGCGGCCCTGCCATCGTCTGCCTGCAGGCCGGCAACGTAAACACCGGTGCCTGCGATCCGCTGGCGGCCCTAATTCCGCCGGCACGCGCTGCGGGGGCCTGGGTGCACGTGGACGCCGCGTTCGGATTCTGGGCGGCCGCTTCGCCGCGTCATGCCTCGCTGATCGCGGGGCTGCCACTGGCTGACTCCTGGGCAACGGATGCCCACAAGTGGCTCAACGTACCCTATGACTCCGGACTCGTGCTGGTCAGAGACCCTGCCGCCTTGCAGGCCGCAATGGGCATCAGCGCCGCCTACCTGCCGGACGAGGACCGGCGCGAACCATCGCGCTTCGGGCCCGAACTGTCCCGGCGCGCGCGTGGCGTGGAAGTCTGGGCGGCATTGAAGCATCTTGGCCGTGAGGGCCTCGCCGCGCTCGTCGATCGGTGTTGCGCCCACGCGCAGCGCTTTGCGGAAAGCCTCGCCGCCGCAGGACACGAGGTGCTCAACCAGGTAGACCTGAACCAGGTGCTGGTCTCGTTCGGCAGCGACGAGCGGACCCGCCGGGTGATCGCCGCCATACAGGCGGAGGGTACCTGCTGGTGCAGTGGCACGGTATGGCAAGGACGCGCCGCCATGCGCATTAGTGTTTCCTCCTGGGCCACGACCGACGTCGATGTCGAGCGCAGTCTCGCAGCGATTCTCAGCATCGCTGGCTCGAGTTCGGAACCTAAACACAGCTCACAGATTGCCGCGCCGGGCGACAATACAATCGGCCCGGCTCAAACCAATGGACGTTGACCCGGCAAGGAACCTGATGGCAACTGAAGGCCATACACGCCAGCCCGCGTTGTCCGGCGTGTCACAAGTCTCGATGCGCGCCTTGGACCTCGAGCGGGCCGTCGCCTTTTATCGTGACGTGCTTGGTCTCGACTTGTTGTCGGAGCATGAAGGCATGGCCTTCGTGCTGGCCGGCTCGGTTCGCATCATGCTGGCGACCCCACGCTCGCCTGAATTCGACCACCCTGGCTCCGTGCTCTATTTCGATAGTCGGGACATCGGGGCAGACTGCGAGGCACTGCGGGCACTGGGAGTCGAGATCCTGCGCGAGCCTTTCGTTGTGCATAACGAGGACAGTCATGAATTCTGGCTGGCGTTCTTCCGCGACAGCGAGGGCAATACACTGGGATTGACCCAGTGGCGACGCTTCATCGGCTGACGCGCCAACTATTCAGATCATCGCGATGCCGGGGCCGGCAACGAACATCAGCCCTATGACTGCCGCCGCCAGCCCGAGAGGAACCCAATCGGTCAGCGGCGACCCGCTTCTTCCCAGCAGGTAGACCAGCCGCGCGCGGCCGATGCGCGTGGCCAGGTCCTGCATGCGGCGCCGGTCGGGCAGGCGGGCGCTGCGAC
>CAYWVA010000319.1:0-3591 GCA_964461545.1 uncultured Rhizobiaceae bacterium
CTGAACTGCGCGAACTCCAGGAGCGGCGCACGGCCCGCAACCAGGTTGTCGAGGAAGCGCGCCAGACGCTGGAGGAGTTGCGCCTGGCGGCGCGCGAAGTCAGTGTGCGGTTGCAGACCGCGCTGGAGCAGTTCGCCGCGACAGGTTTTGAGCTTGAGACCTTGCGCGAAGAGCTGCCCGCCGAAGCCGAAGCCGCCACATGGGAGGAACGTCTCGCACACCTCTCCGGTCGCATCGAGCGGCTCGGGCCGATCAACCTGGCGTCGATCGACGAGCTGAAGGAACAGAGCGAGCGCAAGGTCTACCTGGATGCACAGCTGGCTGACCTGAACGATGCCCTCAACACGCTGGAGAACGCGATCCGGCGCATCGACCGTGAAACCCGCATGCGCTTCAAGGACACCTTCGATCGCGTCAACGCGGGCATGCAGGAAATCTTCCCGAAGCTGTTCGGTGGTGGACAGGCCTTCCTGCAGCTTGAGTCCGAAGACCTGCTCGAATCAGGCATTACCGTGATGGCGCGGCCGCCGGGCAAGCGAATCAGCACCATCCACCTGATGTCCGGCGGTGAAAAGGCATTGACCGCCGTGGCGCTGGTGTTCGCAATTTTCCAGCTCAACCCGGCGCCGTTCTGCATGCTGGACGAGGTCGACGCGCCGCTGGATGACGCGAATGTCAGCCGGTTCTGCGATATAGTCAGGTCGATGTCCGACAAGGTGCAATTCATCGTCATCACGCACAACAAGACCACCATGGAAATGGTCAGCCAGCTTACCGGCGTGACCATGCATGAGCCCGGCGTGTCGCGGCTGGTGGCCGTCGATATCGACGAAGCCGTGCGAATGGTGGCGAGCTAGTTGGCAAGGAGCGCTGCGAGTCGTGCCTGAGCTTCGCTGGATACTGACGGCAATCGGCGTGGCACTGATCATCGCGGTGTACCTCTGGAGTCGCCGCGATCGGTCCCGTGCTCAGCGCGAGCCCTGGCGCCGCGAGCCGGGGCTTGGCGAGCGCTTCGAGGCGTGGCGTAGTCCGTCGCCCGGCAAGGCCGCGCCCGAAATCGAGCCGGTCGACGAGCCCATCCCCGTGGAAAAAGATCCGCTCGAAGCAGACTCCCCAGATCTGCCCCCCGAAGGCGATCAGCTGATTGTCGCGCTTCGCTTGCGGGCGCGAACGGCTGCCGGCTTTGACGGCTCCGACCTGGTCAAGGCGTTTTCCGCAGAGGGCCTCGAGTTCGGGCGTTTTGGCGCCTTCCATTCGCTCGATGAGCGCCGGCGCAGTCGTTTCCTGGTAGCGAGCCTGGTAGAGCCGGGCAGCTTCGAGATCGAGAAAATGCACGAATTGCGCTGTCCGGGCGTTTCGATGTTCATGGTCCTGCCCGGGCCACCCGAGCCGCTGTCAGCCCTGGACGGCATGTTCACCTGCGCCAGGCGGCTGTCGGAACGCCTCGATGCCGAGGTCCTCGATGACAAGGGCAATGCGCTGACAATGCAACAGGCGGGCTGGCTGCGCGAGCAGGTGGTCGAGTACCACCGGCGCAGCAAACTGAGTGACGCCGGTGTGGCGACCGGGAGGCCCGGGGATCGGTCGTGACCGGCCCGGGGGCGCGACCCGCAGCACGAATCGCCGAGTTGCGCAGGCAACTCGAGCACCACAATTACCGCTATCATGTGCTCGACGATCCGGAGATTCCGGATGTCGAATACGACCGCATGTTTCGCGAGTTGCAGGCGCTGGAAGCGGAACACCCGGAATGCGCCAGCGACGCCTCCCCGACGCGGCGGGTGGGCGGCGCGCCTGTCGCTGGATTCAGCACGGTGAAACACCTGCTGCCGATGCTTTCGCTGGAGAATGCGTTTTCCGCGGAAGAACTGATTGCGTTCGATCGGCGCGTGCGGGAGCGGCTCAAGTCCGACGAGGAAATCGAATACTCCGCCGAGGCCAAGCTCGATGGCATGGCCGTCAGCCTGCTCTACGAGCACGGCAGGCTGGTGCGCAGCGCGACGCGCGGCGACGGACAGACCGGTGAAGACATCAGTCATAACGTCCGCACCATCGAATCGGTGCCCTTGCGGCTTCGCGGCCGGGACCACCCCGGGACGCTGGAGGTGCGGGGCGAGGTCTATCTTCCCAAGGCCGGCTTCAACGCTCTCAACGCGCGGCTTGCGGCAGAGGGCGCAAAGACTTTCGTCAACCCGAGAAATGCCGCCGCGGGCACACTGCGGCAACTTGACCCGAGAGTCGCCGCACAGCGGCCGCTCGAATTCTTCGCCTATGGCATCGGCCACGCGGAGAACGGCAAGCTGCCGCCGCGTCACAGTGAAATCCTGGCGATGCTCAGGGAATGCGGCATACGAGTGTCTCCGCTCAGCCGGGTCGTTAGCGGTGCGGCAGAATGCCAGGCCTACTACGACGAGGTCGGCCGGCTGCGGGACGAACTTCCCTATGAAATCGATGGCATTGTTCTCAAGGTCGACCTACTGGAACTACAGGAAGCACTTGGCTTCGTATCGCGCGCGCCGCGGTGGGCCGTCGCCTTCAAATTCCCTGCGCAGGAGGTCACCACAACTCTCCAGGGCGTGGATTTCCAGGTCGGGCGGACAGGCGCCCTGACGCCCGTTGCGCGACTCGAGCCGGTATTCGTCGGCGGCGTAACGGTCAGCAATGCGACGCTGCATAACATCGATGAAATCGAACGCAAGGACGTGCGCATCGGCGATACCGTGATCGTGCGCCGGGCGGGCGACGTGATTCCTGAAGTCGTGCGGGTCGTTCGCGAACGCCGGACCGGCAAGCCGCGACCGATCAGGCTGCCCCGCAAATGCCCGGTATGTGGCTCGGACGTGGTGCGGCCGGAGGGACAGGCAGTCGCGCGATGCTCCGGCGGCCTGATTTGCCCGGCACAACGCAAGGAGAAACTCCGGCATTTCGCCTCGCGCCGGGCGATGGACATCGAGGGCCTTGGCACCAGGATGGTGGAGCAGTTGGTGGAAGTCGGCATCGACGGCAAGCCCGTGGAAACGCCCGCCGACTTTTATGCGCTTACGCCGGAGCAGCTTGCCCGCCTGGAGCGCATGGGCGAAAAGTCGGCACAGAAGCTCGCAGCGGCGATCGAACGCAGCAAGCAGACGACACTGCCTCGCTTCTTGTTTGCGCTTGGCATTGCGGAAGTAGGCGAAGTCACGGCTGCCAACCTGGCACGCCATTTCGGCGACTTGGACTCCCTGGTCCGGGCGGAACAGGATGAGCTGGAGGCAATCCCCGACGTCGGCCCTGTAGTGGCACAACATGTCCACGAGTTTTTTCGCCAAAAGGATAACTTGAAGATTATCGAATCACTCCGCGAACATGGCGTAAACTGGCCCGTCGTGGAAGTGGCTAAGGCAACCCTGCCTCTTCAAGATAAGACTTTCGTACTGACCGGCACCCTCGATTCGCTTACTCGGGATGAGGCCCGCGCACGCCTCGAAAGCCTAGGGGGCAAAGTCACGGGTAGTGTTTCGTCGCGGACGGATTACCTGGTGGTGGGCAAAGACCCAGGTTCCAAGCTCAAGAAGGCGGAACAGCTTGGTGTCGCGGTGCTTGACGAAGAAG
>CAYWVA010000320.1:0-3583 GCA_964461545.1 uncultured Rhizobiaceae bacterium
GTCGTCCAAGGGGTACTTGAGGGGAGTCGGGGATCGTCTCCGGTCAGTGTGGGGAATGGGTGGGTCTGAAAAGACTGCCGGACATCAACGTGTTTCCGCGTCGCGGTTGAGAGGGCTTGCTTGGGGGGCCGCTGCGGTTGGCCTGCTCGTCGCCGGGCTGTACATGTTGCCGGCCGCCGAAGCCAAGGGCGAGACCCGGACCATGACGCTTTACTCTGTCAATACCAAGGAACGGCTCACCACCACCTACATGGTGAACGGCAAACACGTGCCCTCGGAGCTTGCCAAGATCAATCGCCTGTTGCGCGACTGGCGGCGTGACGCCACCACCACCATCGATCCAAAGACCATCGACCTGATGTGGGAACTCCATGCCGATCTCGGCTCAAAGGCGCCAATCCACATCATCAGCGGCTACCGTTCGGTTGAAACCAACGCCATGCTCAGAAAGATCGGCCGAAATGTCGCCAAGCAGAGCATGCACACCCAGGGCAGGGCCATAGACCTCTACTTCCCTGACGTTCCGACAGAGCGCCTTCGCAACAGCGCTCTGGTGCGAGATGTCGGTGGAGTCGGTTTCTATCCGCGCTCGGGTGCCTCCGGTTTCGTTCACATCGACTCCGGGCGGGTACGGCACTGGCCGGGAATCAGCAGCGATCAAATCGCCCGCATCCGTCGCGACTACCGCAAGACGGTCGGTGCGCGCCTCGGCCGCGAGCCGGCGGTGATGGTGGCCTCCGCGGAAGGGGCCAAGCCTGCGGTGGCTGTTGTCGAAGAGGGTTACCCGACGCCGACGCCGCGGCCCCGGCCGATCGAGGTGCTGATGATGGCGGCGGCTCAGATGACCATCGAGCCTGCCGCGGCTCCGGCGCCGCGACAGAACTTCGCCACCAGACCCTCGCCCGTACAGGATAGCCTGGGCAGGGAATTGGCGGCGGCGCGGGCGATCGAGGGCCCGCAGTCGAACACCAAGGCCAAGGGCAGCTTTGTGACGGCGCTGCGTGATGGTATCGCGGTCGGCTTGCCGGTCATTCGTCCGCTCGGAGCCTCGGCCGCCGCCGGCGCTCAGGAGCTTTTGTCGTGGCCGGCACAGCTGTTTCGCAGCGCTGAAAGCCTGATCCGGCGTGACGGCTCGCCGCAGCATTTCGGGTCCGACAACGGCCCGGCGCCCGTTCAGGAAGCAAGGGATCCCTTCCCGCCGATCACCGATGAGGACGTCGCTGAACTGGAAGTGATCATCGCGGCGCTCAGCGCCAGGGCGCAATATGACGCCCGCAGCGTCGACGCCATGCCCACCGGCTACTCGGCCAAAGGCGATCTCCTCAGCATCAACCGGGCGGCCAAGGGCGATCTCATCCTCACCGCTCCACCCCCGCGATACGGCACCGAAAACGCCGCCAAGCCGGTGAGCCAAGCAGCGGCTGAGAGCAGCGAGACGCTGCGCCGCTCAGGCGACAAGGTGGAATAGGAGCTGCCCTGACACCCTCGCGCTGACGCGAGGCTGTCGCCCCTTCCTGTCATCCTCCGGCGAGCCGAAGCGAGACCGGGATCCCGCTATCACAGGCGGCTTGCCGGTTACTGGGTGGCCCGGCCAAGCCGAGCCATGACAAGCTTCCTGGTTATCAGCAGGAGGTTAGCCAAGGGCGCTCATATAGAGGGTGACCAAAGTATCTTCCTCCTCACGCTCCACGGCGTCCTTGCGCCGCAGCGCCACCACCTTTCGCAGGATCCTGGTATCGAAGCCGTGGCCCTTGGCCTCGGCATAGACTTCCTTGAGGTCGCCCGACAGCGCCCGCTTTTCCTCTTCCAGCCGCTCGATGCGCTCGACCAGGCTCTTGAGTTGGCCCTCGGCAAAGGTCACCTTGGCATCCATGTCAGTCCCCGCTTCTTGGTGTTGGTTTCAATGCCGTTCGTGTTGGTCGCGCAAGGCCGCCTGCTGCTCCGGTGTCGCCTCGCGCTGATGCCGCTGTTTCCATTCCTCATAGGGCATCCCGTAGATGAGCTCGCGCGCCTCGTCCTTGCTCAAAGCGACGCTGCCGTCATCGGCGGCGTCCTTCAGCCAGTTTGACAGGCAATTGCGGCAGAAGCCGGCGAGGTTCATGAGATCGATGTTCTGAACATCGGTGCGCCGGCGCAAATGCTCCACCAGCCGGCGGAAGGCGGCTGCTTCCAGTTCAAGTCGGGTGCGCTCATCGATCATGGCATGGCTCCTGTCAATTGTGGTCGACTGTGAGTTGGCGGCGCAAGGCCGTCAACGATGTCTGGCAGCATTGCCGCCAGGCGGTCGGCCCATGCGGCCGCACCGGCAGCGTCGCTGATCAGATCCTGGCGGATCTCAAGCAGCGCGTCCGCCAGGCCCCGGCCGGTCGCATGCACGTCGAGGGTGTCGCCTTCCAGCCCTCCCATATAGGGTTCATTGTCCCCGACCAGGAGATCTGCCCCGCCCTTCAGCCGCTCGATGAGCGGCGCGGCGAAGCGTTCATCCCGGTTCGACAGAACGCCCGCGTGCCAGGGCCGTTCCACGCCCCGCCAGGTGGGCGTAAAACTGTGGATGGACAGGATGGCGGGTGGCCGGCCGGTCGCCATTGCCACGTCTATGAGCCGGTCGATGGCTGCGTGATAGGGGCGGTAATAACGGGCGATGCGGGCCTGACGCTCGGCCGAACTGAGGTTTGCATTGCCCGGCACGATGGCGCCGTCGGAGATCTGCATGATGAGGGTCGGGTCGTCGAGCCCGCGATTGGGGTCGATGAGCAGCCTGGAAAATCCGGCCAGCACGCTCGGGACGCCGAGGCGGGCGCTCAGAAGCCGGACCACCAGCTCGACCCCGATGTCATAGGCGATATGGCGCTCAAGCTCGCTCGCCGGCAAACCGAGGGTGCCGTAGCCGGGCGGCAAGGCGTTTCGGGCGTGGTCGCAGACGATGACGAGCCCCAGGCCGCAATTGCCCGGGATCACCTCGTGGCTGGCAAATCCTGGTTGCCCGGCCAAGCTATCGGTCACCAGGGTGCGGGAATCGCAGGCCTTGTTGAGCATGGCGACACTATAGTCAGGCCGATCGCCCCCCGCCAGCAAAAGCAACCGGGACGATTTTGCCTGCCGGCAGGCGGCTGTCTTGTTATCGCCAAAATTTATCTGCCAATTTCGCATCCTGCAGGGGGCGAAGGCGACAAGCGGATTACGGCAGGCCTGCTGGCGCCGCGGCGCCGGAAGAGCCCGACCCTCAGATGCGAATCCTGTAAGTATGCTGCAAAGTAGAGACGGCCCGAATCATGAACAAGCCTTTAGCCGCGCTGTTGGGTGCAATCGCAGTCTTTCCGCTTGGGGCGGCACCGGTTGCAGCCGACCTTGAGCTGTGCAACAAGACCGAGAGCCGGGTAGGGGTGGCGCTTGGCTACAAGGACATGCAAGGCTGGGCGAGTGAAGGCTGGTGGAACATCGGGCCCAACTCCTGCGAGACGCTGCTCAAAGGACCGCTGATTGCGCGCTACTACTATATTTTCGCCGTCGATTACGACAAGGGTGGCTCGTGGGGTGGCGATGCAATCATGTGCACTCGTGACAGGCTGTTCACCATCCGGGG
>CAYWVA010000321.1:0-3562 GCA_964461545.1 uncultured Rhizobiaceae bacterium
GTGATGCGCTCGCATCTGCCGGGCGCGCTTTATGCGCCGCTCAATGCGATGTTCTGCACCGTGGTGGGGTCGTTGATCACAAACTGCGAGCAGCCGATCGTCCTCATTGCCAGCCAGCGAGACGTCGAGGAGGCGACGCGAAGACTGGTGCGCATCGGCTACGACAATGTCTTGGGTTTCGTAGAACCTGAAACGCTTCAAGCCTATTTCGACTCGACTGGCAACGAAGCGACAATCGAAGCCATCGATTTCGCCGAAGCCGAACGACGCAAAGCCGACGCCACCATCGTTGATGTGCGCAGCGGCGCGGAGTACCAGGCGGCGCATGTCCCCGAAGCTATCCACGCCCCCTATACGCGCTTGCCTGAGGTCGAGGATCGGGTGCCGACCGGGGGCAAGCTTCTCGTCCACTGCGGCTCGGGCGCGCGGGCCTCGGTGGCCGCCGCTTATCTGGCGCGCACGGGCCGGGACGTTGCGGTGATCAACGACCTGTTTGCCAACTACGCCAAGGCCGCAAGCCCCACCGGCGAGCCGCAGCGGGCCTGACTGTCAAAGGTGGTCTTTGGCAGGAGCCTTCACCGTCATGGGCGCTCCGTCGCGCGACAGCAGGACGGCGACCGGGTGCAGGTTCGGCACATGGGAGCAGATGATCATCACCATCACCATGATGGGAACGGCGAGGAACATGCCGACGATGCCCCAGATGGCGCCCCAGAAGGTCAGCGACAGGATGATGACGAAGGGGCTGAGATTGAGCGAGCGGCCCATCAGGTGTGGCTCGATCAGATTGCCGACGGCGAACTGGATCACCCCGATGATGGTGAAGATGAGCACAACCGGGGTCCAGCTGTCGAACTGCACCAGGGCCGCCAGTGTCGGGATCACGGTCGCGACGATCGAGCCGATATTCGGGATGAAGTTCAAAAACACCGTGAGAAGCGCCCACGTCTCGGCGAATTCCAGGCCGAACGATTGCATCACCCCATAGACGAGCACCCCTGTCAGGACGCTTATGAAGGTCTTGATCAGGACGTAGCGATGCACGTTTTGGGCAATCGACTGGAACATCCGGTTGACGTGGGCCTCCCGATCGGGATCGGGAAAAAGATTGGCCAGCTTGCCGGGAAAGCGCGCCCGTTCGGCGAACAAGAAGCCGACGTACAGCACGATCAGGATGGCTGAGGCGAGAATGTAGCCCGCCGAGCCGGCGAACGCCCGGATATAGGCCGCAAGGTCGATGTCCTCGAAGGCCGCCACGAGACCCGCCGAGACGTCTTCGCCCAGCCAGGCGAAGATCGAGGTGACGAGTTGCTGTCCGCGCGCCACATAGGCCGGTCCGGCGGCGATGATGGCATCGATCTGCCCAGCGATGATGCTGAACATGGTGAGCATCGCGGCGATGATCACCACGATGCCGATCACGCCCGCCAGCCAGTCGGGCATCTCGACGGAGCCGACGCGCAGGCGCGCGATGCGGTCCAGCGCCGCACTCATGAAGCTGAACAGCAGCACCGCGATGGCAAGCGGAATCAGGAAGAACCTTCCCTGCACGAGGATGATGAGCAAGACGCCCACCGCGGCGATGGCGACAAACCATTGCTGCCACGCCACCTGCCGGACCGATTCGATGCTCATCTCCGCTCTTTCTGGTGGTGGGAGGGGCTCATTGTGCCAGGGCGGCGAGAATCCGGGCCCAGCTGCGGATGCCGTGATAAAAGCTCGACAGATTGTACTTTTCGTTGGGCGAGTGGATGGCGTCGTCATTGAGGCTGAAGCCGACGAGCAGACTGTCCATGTCGAGCAGGTCCTTGAACGAGCCCACGACGGGGATCGAGCCGCCGGCACCCATGAGCACCGCGGGGCGGCCGAACTCGGCCTTGAGCGCGGCCGCCGCCTTGGCCAGATAGGGGTTGTCCTCTGCGACCTCGATGGCTGGGCTGGCGCCGCCGGTGGTCGCGAACTCCGCATCGATCCCCTTAGGCAGGCGCGCCTTGACGAAGTCGCGAAAACCTTTGCGGATCTTGGCCGGATTCTGCTGGCCGACCAGGCGAAAGGTGATCTTGGCCGACGCCCTTGAGGGAATCACCGTCTTGGTGCCGGGGCCGGTATAGCCGGCGATGATGCCGTTGACCTCCGCCGTCGGCCTGGCCCAGATCTGCTCGAGCACCGAGCGCCCAGCCTCGCCCGCCGGCTCCTTCAAGCCGACCTCGCCCAGGAACTTGCGCTCCGAGAACGGCAGCTTCGACCATTGCTCGCGGGTGGCCTTGGGCAGCTCCTTGACGCCGTCATAGAACCCCGGGATGGCGACTTTGCCGCGCTTGTCGTGGAGATCGGCAAGGATGCGGGTGAGCACCCGGATGGGGTTCCAGGCCGCCCCGCCATAATGGCCCGAATGCAGGTCGATGCGCGGCCCGATGATCGTCACCTCGTCATGGACGAGGCCGCGCAGGCGCGTGGTGATCGCCGGAGTCTTGTCGTCCCACATGTTGGTGTCGCACACCAGCGCCACATCGTTCTTGAGCTCCTTGCGGTTGTCCTTGAGAAACGGCACCAGATTGGGCGAGCCCGACTCTTCTTCTCCCTCCAGCAGCACCGTGATCTCCACCGGCAGCCGGCCATGGACCTTCATCCAGGCGCGGGCGGCCTCCACAAAGGTCAACAGTTGCCCCTTGTCGTCGGCCGCGCCGCGGGCGTAAATGCGCTCTACGCCATCGGAATCCTTGCGCCGCACGGGGTCGAAGGGCGGCGTTGTCCATTTGTCGAGCGGGTCGGCCGGTTGCACGTCGTAGTGGCCATAGAACAGCACCCTGGGGGCCTTGGCGTCGGCCGACCCGCAGTGGGCCGTCACCATGGGATGGCCTGCGGTATCACGCACCTGCGCCTCAAAGCCGATGCCGTTAAGCTCGCCCGCCAGCCAAAGCGCGGCGCGCCGGCAGTCGCCGGCGTGGCTGGGATCGGTCGATATCGAGGGAATGCGCAACAGCTCCATCCACCGGGCCAGACTCGCCTCGAGGTCGCGATCGATCGCCTTGAGCACTGCATCGACGTCCGACATGTTGCGCCTCCAGAGATCATCGCTATGGGCCTGGCGCGGCACTGTGTCATGTCCATGAGCGCCCCGGCAAGAGGCCGGCCATGAACGGCGTCGCCTTCAAACTCGCCCGCGACAGCTTGCAGGCCAACCAGCCGTCCCAGCGGTTCACCCGCTTCCGGCGCATCGGCTACCAGCGCTGGCTGCTACTGCGCAGCCAGGTCGACGTCTATTACTTCTGGGAGAAGCGCTGGTTCTTCGTCGCCATGCTGGTCGGCTTCATATTCCTGCAGCTGCCGACCCCGGAGGGTCTCACCTATCAAGGCCAGGTGGTGCTCGCCATGTCGCTGGTGGCGACGATGTTGTTCATCACCGAGCCGGTGCCGCTGCCCACCGTGGCGTTGCTCATCGTGATTGGCCAGGTGCTGCTGCTGGACCTCGATCCGACCTATGTGGCCCAAAGCCTGATGACCGACTCGGTGCTGTTCATCATGGGCTCGCTGATGCTGGCGGTGGCCATCGTCAAGCAGA
>CAYWVA010000322.1:0-3529 GCA_964461545.1 uncultured Rhizobiaceae bacterium
CGCTTCGACACCGCAATATCGACTGGTTCGCATACGGTGCCGCCCGAATGGTGAATTCCCGGCGCCAGGTAGGCGAGCTTCACCAGATTACGGAAATCCTCAATCGTGGCGTAGCGGCGCCCGTCGTCGAGATTGCGGATGAAAGGGGGACCATAGACCGGCGCAAACACCGTGGCATTGCCGCCGATATGCACGGAGCGCTCAGGGTTGCGGGCATGCTGGACGAACTCGCGGGGCGCCGTCTTGAGGAGCGAGCGCACCAGGCCTTTGGGGAACCGTACCCGCTCGCCGGTGACGTCAGCGCCGGTCTCCTTCCACAGGCTCAGGGCCTCTGGGTCGTCGCGGAACTCGATGCCGATCTCCTGCAGCACCGTGTCGGCATTGTCCTCGATAAGACAAAGCCCTTCTTCGTCATACACTTCGTACAGGGGAATCTTGCGCACGATATGCGGCAACTGGCGCGAGCCGCTCGTCGCCCTGGCGGCACGCCGTCCCTCCGCCCCGCCACCCGAGCGACGGCCGCGGCGGCCGGCTCCTTCCGTCGGCTCAGGCGTGCTCATGATCATCCCTGCTGCAATTGGCAGACATTTGCGCCGGTCTAGCCCTGCGCAACGCGCTGCGACGGCGCCGAAACGCCCCCTTGTCGTCCGGAAGCGACGCCGCAGCCGGGGGTCTGCCGGTTGCGAGGCAGTGGTGCCGTCAACTATTTGTTGCTGCCCAGCTCCACACCGGTCCTGGCGCCGAGATGGTGGAACAGCGCATCGATCGATCCCCCACCGCGCTGGATCACCGACGCATAATTGTCGCGCAACACCTGGCCGAGCCAGACGTTCTGGACGTGGACGTCGGTCACCTTGTTGTTGCTGACGCGCCAGGTGACCCGCTCGGCCCTAGCCCCGCGTTGAAACCGGCTGATCACTTCACCGGAACGGCATTCGATGGCCGAGATCGAGCTGCCTCTGAACTTGCTGGCAAAATCGGCCAGCGTCGTCGAGACATAACGAGCGGTCAGGTGGGTAAGCTCCGCCCGGCGATTAGGGTGAAGCTGGTTTTGATACCTGCCGAGCGCGAACAAGGTGATCTTGTCCATGTCTGCATATGACGAAAGCGCGCTCGCAAACCCCGAAGCCGAGCCCTGCTTGGCGGCGTTGAGGAAAGCGGCTCCGGCGCGGTCGGCCACAACTGCCTCCTGGCAAGCGTATGCCTGCGTGGCACCGCCGATATTGAGCCAGGCCGCCAGCAACAATGCGCCTGCGACTGCAAGTGCACCTCGTCCTTGATTACTCATCGCCTCCGCTCCTTGACATGTCCCTCTGGAGAATGGCGCCAAGCATAGCGGCGCTTCTTTGAACCGCAAGGGGTCTGATTGACGCTTGCGGGGAATATAAAGATATGTTTATATGTGTAAGTTAGTTGCCTTGAGAGGATCCCTCTAGATGCTCAAGCCGGACCTGCCGCCCGTAACGGGACGCCGCGCAACTCCAGTGCAACTGTCCATCGAAGTGTTCCCGCCTGCTGCGCCGGAGGGTATCGATGCCCTGGTCGGCACGGTCTCGCGCCTGCTCTGCCTCAGCCCCTCTTTCGTGTCCGTCACCTATGGGGCAGGCGGCTCGACGCGCGAGCGCAGCCTGGCCGTGGTCTCTCGGCTCCTGGCCGAGACGCAAGGTCGCACCGCAGCACACGTGACCTGCGTTGCCTGTCGGCGCAAGGAGACCGATCGGGTGATCGACGGATTCGTTTCCATGGGGGTTGAACGGTTCGTGGCCCTGCGTGGCGATGTTCCCGCGCGTGGCGCGGCTCAAGCTGGCTACGAGGACGCGGTTGAGCTGGTGGGCGCGATACGGCGCCGCGGTATAGAGGACATTTCTGTCGCAGCCTACCCCGAGGTCCATCCCAAGGCGGCTTGCGCCGCCGCCGACATCGACGTGCTCAAGGCCAAGTGCGACGCCGGCGCGACCCGCGCCATTACCCAGTTCTTCCTCGACAATGCCGCCTTCCACCGCTTCCGCGACCGCTTGGCGCAAGTTGGCATCGGCGTACCCGTCGTCCCAGGCGTGCTATTGTTTGAGGACTTCAACCGCGCCGCCAGCTTTGCCCGCCGCTGCGGCACCCGGGTTCCCGATCACATCGCGCAACGATTTGCCCGGCACCAGTCCTGCCCCGAGCGCCAGCGCGGCGCGGCCCGGCGCTTTCTCGCCGAGCAGATCGGGGACCTGGTCAACAACGGCGCCGAGCACATTCACCTTTACACGCTCAACCGAGCCGACTTGGCGCTCCAGCTGTTCGGCGGGTTGGATCTGTTCGGCGCCGGCTCGGCGCGCAAGGCCCCTGCGTTCACCGCGGCTGCATGAGGCCATTGCGCTCCAGTCGGTTTTGCTCCATGGCAAGTCGGTCCGGAAAGAGTGGATGGACGCACTTGAGCGCATCTACGCGAGCGACAACCCCACGGCATGACGGAACATGGCAAGCCTCATCGTCACCTATTGGCGCGACCTGCCCTCGCAAGTCACGGTCAAGGCCGGCCGGCGCGAGGAGAAACGCATGTTGTCTGCCAGGTTCCAGGAAGCCATCGACATGGCTGCCATGCGCAGCGGGGCGGTGGAGAGCGATGCCTATCTCGCTGACTGGCACCGCGGCGAGCCCACCCCGTGCGGCGACGATCCGGCGGCCGAAGCCGAACGGGTCACCGCCGAGATCGAGGCCGCCTACGACAGCGAGCGACTCAAGGCCATCATCGGCAATGGCGGGCGCAACCCCGATTCCTGATTCCAGAAAGGATTTTCAATGACCAGAACCATTGTCGCATCGGCGACCAGGCAGGTTGTCATCGGCTTCGATCAGCCCTTTTGCGTGATCGGCGAACGTATCAATCCGACCGGGCGCAAGAAACTTGCCGCCGAGATGGTGGCCGGCAACTTCGACATGGTGATCAAGGACGCGCTCGACCAGGTGGCGGCCGGAGCGATGGTGCTCGACATCAATGCCGGCGTAACAGCGGTCAATCCGAACGAGACCGAGCCACCGCTGCTGCGCCAGACGCTGGAGATCGTCCAGTCGCTGGTCGATGTGCCACTGTGCATCGATTCTTCGGTGCCGGAAGCCCTCAAGGTCGGGCTCGAAGTGACCAGGGGCCGGCCGCTCGTCAATTCGGTGACCGGCGAGGAGGAGCGGCTCGAGGCGATTTTGCCGCTGATCGCCAAGTATGATGTGCCGGTCGTGGCCATCTCCAATGACGAGAGTGGAATCTCGGAGGATCCTGACGTGCGTTTCGAGGTGGCCAGGAAGATCGTCCAGCGCGCCGCCGATTACGGCATCAAGCCCGAAGACATCGTCGTCGATCCCCTGGTGATGCCCATCGGCGCAATGGGCACGGCCGGCCGGCAAGTGTTCCAGCTGGTGCGGCGGCTGCGCGAGGAGCTCAAGGTCAACACCACTTGTGGGGCCTCAAACGTGTCGTTTGGCATGCCCAACCGACGCCAGCTCACCGGCTATTTCCTCGCCATGGCTGCCGCCAACGGCATGACCTCGG
>CAYWVA010000323.1:0-3516 GCA_964461545.1 uncultured Rhizobiaceae bacterium
GAGATCGAGATGGTCGGCGAAGGCTTGATGCGGGCGAGCGAGTCGGCGATGAAGGCCATGGGAGTCTCCTTGCGGCCGCGAGAGATAGTCGGCCGTGCCGGACACCGCAAGGGTTACAAAACGGATCACCAATGACGATTGCCATTGCGGGCGGCGGGATAGCCGGGCTTGCGGCGGCCATTGCGCTGGCCCGCGCCGGGCGGTCCGTCGTGGTGTTCGAGCAGGCCGACGGCTTTGCCGAAATCGGAGCCGGGGTGCAGATCGGCCCCAACGGCGTGCGTGCGCTGGAGCAGCTGGGAGCCTGGCAGGCGCTGACGCCCGGCGCGGTCGAACCGCGGCGCATGGTGATCACTGATGCTCTCAGCGGGCGCACGCTGAACGAGATGGCGCTCGGCCGGGACTTCGGGGAGCGCTACGGCGCGCCCTATTGCGTGGCCCACCGGGGCGATCTCCTGGCGGCCCTGCTGGCCACCGCGCGCCAGCATCCCGGCATCGAGCTCACAGTCGGGGTCGCGGTCAAGGGCGTCGACGTCAACCACCACCGGGCCGTGGTGCGTCTGGAGCCCGGCGGCACCTTGGAGGCCGAGGCGCTGATCGGCGCCGACGGTCTCAACTCGGCGGTGCGCGCCAGCCTGCTCGGGCCGGCTCCTCCCGACTATGCCGGCCATGTGCTGTACCGGGCGCTGGTACCCATCGAGGCCGTGCCGGCCGGCGCGCTGTGCGATGGCGTGGCGCTGTGGCTTTATCCCGGCGGTCATGTGGTGCACTATCCGGTAAGCGGGGCGACGCGGATGAACATCGTGGTTGCCGGCGAAAGCCCGGCCGTCGCCAGCGGCTGGGGAGCCCCGGCCGCCGCCGCCGACGTGCTCGCCTGCTTGCCCGAGGCGGTCCCGCCGCTTGCTGCCATGCTGCAGGCGCCGCAACAGTGGCGCCAGTGGGCTGCTGCCGACCGGCCTCCTGCCAGCCGCTGGGGAGACGGCCTCGCGACCCTCATCGGCGATGCCGCCCACCCGATTCTGCCGTATCTGGCGCAAGGCGCGGTGATGGCGCTCGAAGACGCCGTGGTGCTTGGCCACTGCGTGACGGCAGAGCCGACGCTGGCCGAAAGCTTCCGCGCCTATGAGCGCCAGCGCCGCCCTCGCGTCGCCCGCCTCGCCCGGCTGGCGCGGCGCCAGGGCCGGATTTATCATCTCAAGGGACCGATGCGGCTGGCCCGCAACGCCGTGCTGGCCACCATGCCGCCCGGCGTGCTGCTCAAGCACCTCGACTGGCTCTATGGTTGGCAGGCCCCCGGCGTGGCAAAGTGAATGACGTCCAGTTTCGGAGGCCGAATGAGCTCAATCGAACATCTGCCATCGTCTTTGCGCCGCCGGGTCGAGACCGCGGGGCCGATCCGGGTCGGACTTATTGGCGCCGGCAAGTTCGGGTCGATGTTCCTGGCCCAGATCCCGACCTCGCCGCATCTCGATGTGGTCGCCATCGCCGACCTCGACCCTGAGGGCGCCAGGACGGCCTGCAGCACCGTGGGCTGGAGCGAAGAGCGCACCGCCCGCACCCGGTTTGTCGAAGACGGCATGGCGCTTGTTGCCGACGCAAATGTCGAGGTGGTGATCGAAGCGACCGGGAGCCCGCTCGCCGGGGTGCGCCATGCGCTGGCTGCTGCGGCTGAGGGCAAGCATATCGTCATGGTCAATGTCGAGGCCGACGTGCTGGCTGGTCCCTGGCTGGCGGCTGAAGCGCGGCGCGCCGGGGTCGTCTATTCGCTGGCCTACGGCGACCAGCCGGCGCTGGTGTGCGAATTGGTCGATTGGGCCCGCACCTGCGGCTTTGCGGTGGTGGCGGCCGGCAAGGGCACCCGCTACCAGCGGCATTTTCACGGCCTGACTCCGGCCACGGTATGGAGCCAGTACGGCCTGACGGAGGAGGCCGCGAAGGCGGCGGGCATGAACGCCCAGATGTTCTGCTCGTTCATGGACGGCACCAAGTCGGCCATCGAAATGGCGGCCATCGCCAACGCCACCGGCCTCAGGATGCCTGAAGACGGTCTCGCCTTTCCGCCGTGCGGCATGGATGATCTGCAAAACGTCCTGCGCCCGCGTGAGGACGGCGGAGTGCTCGCCGGCAAGGGGTTCGTCGAGGTCGTTTCGTCCATGGAAGAAGGCGCCGCCGACGACATGGAGCGGCATCTGCGCTGGGGCGTCTATGTGGTGTTCGAGGCCCCCAACGACTACGCCCGGGCATGCTTTGCCCAATACGGCCTCAAGACCGATGCCACCGGCCGGTTTGCGGCGCTCTACCGGCCCTATCATCTCATCGGGCTTGAGCTTGCCGTGTCGGTGGTCACGGCAAGCCTGCACGGTGAGCCGACCGGCGCGCCCGAGGCCTGGCGCGGCGACGTGGTCGCCGTTGCCAAGCGCGATCTTGAACCCGGCGAAGTGCTCGACGGGGAGGGCGGGTACTGCGTGTGGGGAAAGCTCGTGCCGGCGGCGCGCAGCCTGGCGCTCGACGCCCTGCCCATCGGCCTTGCCCATGGCATCGCCATCGTGCGCCCGGTGGCGCGGGGCGCCATCTTGAGCGCCGAGGACGTCAGTTCCTTGCCCCGCAACGCCGCGGTCGAGGCGCGCCGGGACATGGTCGGCCGCTTCGCCTGACCAGCGTCGTCCCGTTCACCGTGCATTAAGCACGTCACAATTCCGCCCCGGGACGACCTTCGGCCGTCCACCATGCTGCAAAGCTCGTGCCTTAAAGCGGCGTCATACTGGTGAGCTGGACGAATAGGGAGATGTGAACATGGGCGGCCACCCCTATTGGCGCGGCGAGAGCACGGCCGAGCCGGACGGTGAAGGTCGCCGCGGTGCTCCCTTGCCACGCTCCGAACGCCTGCCGGCGCAGGCCCGACGGGGCTTCGTTGTGTTCGCTCTCCTCCTCACCGTGGCGCTGGGCACGGTGCTGATGCTGATCGCGGCAAGCTCCGTCCAGGCCATGTCGCACTCCGCCGCCCTCCATGCCAAGTCCGATGACTGGCTGGGCCTGGCGGCCATCGGCTCGGTGCTGGTGTCGGCGTTCATCGGCATGGTCATCGTGCACCGCTACACGTCGCGGCACCGCTAAAGAGGCGTGAGCCGCGGCGGAACCTTGTGCCTCAGGCGGCCTCGATCAGGCAGGCGATGCCCTGGCCGACGCCGATGCACATGGTGGCGAGCGCCCGGCGCGCCCCTCTGTCCTTGAGCTCCAGCGCCGCGGTGCCGGCAAGGCGCGCCCCCGACATGCCAAGCGGATGGCCGAGCGCGATGGCCCCGCCATTGGGGTTGACGTGTTCGGCGTCGTCCGGCAGCCCCAGCATGCGCAGCACGGCCAGCGCCTGGGCGGCAAAGGCCTCGTTGAGTTCGATCACGTCGAAATCGCCGATGGCGAGTTTGTGGCGGGCCATCAGCATCTCGCTGGCCGGCGCCGGGCCGATGCCCATGATGCGCGGCGCGACCCCGGCGACCGCCGCTCCGCCGACTCGCGCCACCG
>CAYWVA010000324.1:0-3509 GCA_964461545.1 uncultured Rhizobiaceae bacterium
CCGGGTTCACCCGGTATTCCTCGCACGGCACCGCAAAGCACATGCGCAGGAAGTTTGCCGCATAGCTGAGCTCGTTGCGCGGATACACGAAGGGCTGCCCGACATGATACTTGTAGGCCATGGCAGCGATAGTCGGCAATTTGGCGATCATGCGCCGGCTGGCGACCTCGCGCTGCCACGGGTCGGTTATGTCGGTGGAGTCGTGATAGAACGCCGACATGGCGCCGACCATGCCCACCATCACCGCCATCGGATGGGCGTCGCGGCGGAAGCCGGTGAAGAACCGCGACATCTGCTCGTGGATCATGGTGTGATAGGTGATGGCGGTCTCGAACTCCTTGCGCTGGGCTCGATTTGGCAGATCGCCGTAAAGCAGCAGAAAGCAGGTCTCGACGAAGTCGCCGTGCTCGGCCAGCTGTTCGATCGGATACCCGCGGTAGAGCAGAATGCCCTCGTCACCGTCGATGAAGGTGATCTTCGACTCACAGCTTGCAGTCGAAGTATAGCCCGGGTCATAGGTGAAAATCCTGCCGTCGCGATAAAGATGGGAGATGTCGATCACGTCGGGGCCAGTCGAGCCGGTCAGGATAGGCAGTTCCAGCGTCGTGCTGCCTATGCTGAGAGTTGCCGCGGCCTTCTCGGCCTCTTTCGGGCTGCGCTGTGCATGCTCGGCCATGTGGCAATCTCCTACGGGATCGGGGCGGCTGACTGGGGTCTTTGGGTAGCGCATCGCCTGTGTCGCGGCAAGCGCCTGGAGGAGGTCGCCGGTGCGGGGACTGTCAGGGCCTCAGGCGGCCTGGTCGCGTATCCGGGCGAGCGACTCCTCGCGGCCCAAGGCCTCCAGAACCTCAAAAATGCCCGGCGACACCAGGCTTCCGGTCAGGCAGGCGCGCAGCGGCTGGGCGATCGAGCCGAGCTTCAGCGCTCGGGCCTCGGCATAGGCCTTGACGGTGCCTTCGAGCGCTGAGGCCGTCCATTGTGGCGTTGCCTCGAGCTGGGGCACGAGGTCGGCAAGGAGCGCGCGGGCTTCGGCACCAAGCGCTTGGCGGGCCCGCTCGTCCAGCTCAAGCGGACGATCGGAGAAGATGAACTGGGCTGCTGACTTGAGCTCGACCAGCGTCTTGGCCCGCGTCTTGAGCGCCGGCAGCGCCGTGACGAACCTGGCCTTCCTGTCATCGTCGAGACGCCCAAGCAGGTCCAGGCCGCCTTCGGCGTAGGGCAGGAACGCCATGAAGACCTCGAGCAACTCGAGGTCGGAGCTGTTGCGGATGTAATGGCTGTTGACGCTCTCAAGCTTGGCGAAATCGAATCGGGCCGGCGACCGGCCCACCGACTCCAGGCCGAACAGAGCAATCAGCTCTTCGGTGGTGAAGATCTCCTGGTCGCCGTGGCTCCAGCCGAGCCGGGCAAGATAAGTGCGCATCGCCTGCGCCAAGTAGCCCATGGCCCGGTAGGCCTCCACGCCAAGGGCGCCGTGGCGCTTCGACAGCTTGGCGCCGTCGGGGCCGTGGATCAGCGGAATATGGGCCATCTCGGGGACGGACCAGCCGAGCGCCTGATAGATCTGGATCTGGCGGGCGGCGTTGGTGAGGTGATCGACGCCGCGGATCACATGGGTGATGCCCATGTCGTGGTCGTCGACCACCACGGAATGATTGTAGGTCGGGGTGGCGTCGGAGCGCAGGATGATCAGGTCGTCGAGGTCCTTGTTCTGGACCACGATGCGGCCCTGGACGTAGTCGCTGATCACCGTCTCGCCGGTGTCGGGGGCGCGGAAGCGGATGACGAACGGCTGGCCGGGTGGAGCATCTGCAGCATCGCGGTCGCGCCAGGTGCCCTCGTAGCGCAGCGAGCGCCCCTCGGCGATGGCGCGCGCCCGCATCGCCTCAAGGTCCTCCGGCGTGCAATAGCAGCGATAGGCATGGCCGCCGGCCAGGAGCATGTCGACCACCTCGCGGTGGCGCTCAATGCGCGAGTACTGGGAGATCGGCTCGCCATCCCAGTCGAGGCCGAGCCAGGTCAGGCCGTCGAGGATGGCGGTGATCGCGGCCTCGGTCGAGCGGGCCCGATCGGTATCTTCGATCCTCAGCAGCATCCGCCCGCCACGGGATCTGGCGAAAAGCCAGTTGAATAGCGCCGTCCTTGCCCCGCCGATGTGGAGGAACCCGGTGGGCGAGGGCGCAAAGCGCGTGATGACGCCCGGCGAGGGGGGCGATGACATGGACGGCAGTCTCCGTAGATTGCAGGGCGGGCTGTTGAAGCTTGCGCGCCGTCTAGCATAGTCACAAAGTGCTGGTAAGACCGCGACGGCGGGGGCAGGACCTCGATGTCTGCCAGGGTGCACGAGAGCCGCAAACGGCACTTCATGACAGCAACGCAAGCGTTCGCTGCGGCGGCGAGCCTGCGCCTGCGGTTGGCCGAGGCGGTGCAGCACCAGACGGATCGCTGGTTCCTGTGGGCTCCGCTGTGCCTGGCGGCAGGGATCGCCGGTTACTTCGCCCTGCCGGTCGAACCGCACGGGCTGGTCTTCGGGCTGGCGGGAGCTACGATGGCCGGGCTTTTCGCGGCGGCTGCGACGGGCAGGCTTCAGCCGCTCAGCCTGTTTCTGGCCCTTGTCGTGGCGGGCTTGCTGCTGGCCAAGCTGCGCACCGAAATGGTCCGGCACCCGGAACTTCTCGCCACCACCGGCGTGGTGGAACTCGCCGGCTGGGTGGAGCGTGTCGAACCGCTCGGACCGGGGCGCCTCCGGTTGACCGTGCGCGTCGACAGCCTGGCGGGAATCCTGCCCGAGGCCACGCCGCCGCGGCTGCGGGTGAGCATCCAACGCCCGCCCGACCGGCCGTATCTCGGCCAGTATGTTACGCTGAGGGCGAGGCTCACGCCGCTGCCAGGCCCGGTCGAGCCCGGCGGCCATGACTTTGCGCGTGCCCTGTGGTTCCAGGGCATCGGCGCAACCGGTGTGGGGTTCGGCACGCCCGAGGTCGCAAGCGACCGCTCGCTCGACGTGAGGTGGTCGGCCCTGAGCGCCATTGAGGCGGTGCGCAGCGCCATCCGGGATTCCATTGCCAACGCTTTGCCGGACGATCTTGCAGGCTTTGCCGGCGCCCTCATCATCGGCGAGCGCTCAGGTGTTCCGGCCGACACGCAAAGGGCGCTCCAGATCTCGGGTCTTGCGCATATCCTTGCCATCTCGGGGCTGCACATGTCGCTGATGGCCGGCAGCGTGTTCTGGCTGCTGCGGGCGGGTCTTGCACTCGTTCCTGTCCTGGCGCTCAACTACCCGATCAAGAAGTGGGCGGCCTGCGGCACTCTGGCGGCTGGATTTGCCTATCTCCTGATCTCCGGCTGGGGCGTTGCGACCCAGCGCGCCTATGTGATGCTCGCCGTCATGTGCCTGGCGGTTCTCCTCGACCGGCCGGCGATCACCATGCGCAACCTCGCCTTGGCCGGACTCATCATCCTGGTTGCCACGCCGGAAGCGGTGCTCACGGCAAGCTTCCAGATGTCGT
>CAYWVA010000325.1:0-3507 GCA_964461545.1 uncultured Rhizobiaceae bacterium
CCTGCGTCAAGGTTTCCGCCCACGGTCCGACCGCCTCGCCCTGCCGGTTCAGCACCCGGATGATCGAATAGGCCAGGTCGCGGATGTCACGCGGATCGGCATCAACCGGTGGGCGCGGAACCGACCCGGCCTTGGGGATCTGGACCTTGGAAAAATCCGGCTCGTCGCCCGGGCGCACCTCGGGCTCGGGGACATGGAGTCGGAGCGTTTCATGTGCAGGCATTCGTGCCTTCCTCCTGCAGGACCTGTCGCCACCGGCGGGGGCGACAGCCCATCTAATCACATCTGGAAGCCCAGTTGCAGGCCTTCCGGCGTCTGCCCCTTGTCCGATGTCCGGCAACGGCGCGCTGTGGACGTGATGCCGAATTGTTGGCAAACGGCTCCAATACCGGCCATGCTGTGCTAACCAATGGACCGGCAAGTGGCAAACGATTAGGCGCGAGATGGAACGCTCGTTCAGGAAAGAAGTCGAACTGTTGCGCCGCGGCGATGGCGAGACGTTCGAAGGCGAAGGCATTTTGGCCATCACCAAGGGCCTGCTGCAGTCCGGCGTCAGCTACATCACCGGCTATCAGGGGGCCCCGGTCAGCCACCTGATGGATGTGCTGAGCGATGCCAAGGATCTGCTCGGCGAGCTTGGCGTGCATTTCGAGCCGGCCGGAAACGAGGCCGGCGCTGCCGCCATGCTGGCTGCATCGATCAACTACCCGTTGCGCGGCGCGGCGGTGTGGAAGTCGGTGGTCGGCACCAATGTAGCGTCGGACGCCTTGTCGAACGTTGCTTCGGCCGGCGTCAAGGGCGGCGCGCTGATCATTGTCGGGGAGGACTATGGCGAAGGCGCGAGCATCATCCAGGAGCGCAGCCATGCCTTCGCCATGAAGTCGTCGATCTGGCTGATGGACCCGAGGCCCGACCATGCCCGGATGGTGGAGCTGATCGGCAAAGCGTTCGAGCTGTCGGAAGCCTCGCACACCCCCGTCATGATGGAGTTCCGCATCCGCACCTGCCACATGCGCGGGCGCTTCGATGCCAGGGACAACGTGCCCTCGCCCTATTCGGCGGCAAACCCGCTGACTGAACCCGATTTTGATTACAGCCGCATCTGCCTTCCGCCCTCGACCTACGCCCAGGAGCAGCACAAGATCGACGTGCGGTTCCCGGCAGCCCGCGCGTTCATCCGCGACCATCGCCTGAACGAGATGATGGAGGGGAGCTGCAAGGATGTCGGCATTATCGTGCAGGGCGGGCTCTACAACACCGTGGTGCGCGGCCTGCAGCAGCTCGGCCTGGCGGACGCGTTCGGTGCCAGCGACATTCCCGTCTACGTCTTGAACGTCACCTATCCGCTGATCCCTGAAGAGGTGCGAGGCTTCTGTGCCGGCAAGCGCACTGTGCTGGTGGTGGAGGAGGGCAACCCGACCTATCTGGAAGATGCGATCCATGCCGAGTTGCGCCGCGGCGACATCAATACCCGGGTGGTCGGCAAGGACGTGCTGCCGCTGGCCGGAGAATACACCGCCGGCGTGGTGCTCGAGGGGCTCAGCCGGTATCTCGAGGGATCGGTGCCGGCCGGCATCGACCTTGGCCGCTGCGCCGCCGAGCAGGAGCGCATTTCCGGGCTGAAGGAGCTCGCATCAAGCCTCATCGGCACGGCCGTCCCCAAGCGCCCGCCGAGCTTTTGCACCGGCTGCCCGGAGCGCCCGGTGTTCAGCGCCATGAAGCTGGTCGAGCGCCAGGTGGGTAAGGTGCATGTGGCCGCCGACATCGGCTGCCACAGCTTCTCGACCCTGCCGCCGTTCAACATCGGCAACACCATAGTCGGCTACGGGCTCGGGCTGTCGAGCGCGGCGGGCGTAGCGCCGGCGTTCGGCGACAGGCGGGTGATCAGCGTCATGGGCGACGGCGGTTTCTGGCACAATGGCCTTGCCACCGGGGTGGGCGCTGCGGCGTTCAGCCAGTCCGACAGCGTGCTCGTCATCATGAACAACGGCTACACCGCTGCCACCGGCCAGCAGTCCATTCCCTCCAACCTGTCCGGCCGCCGGCACTCGGGCTTGAGCATCGACAAGGCGCTGCGCACCATGGGCGTGACCTGGGTGCGTACCTTGAGGAGCTACAGCGTCGGCAAGATGGTCAAGACCCTGCGCCACGCCCTGACCACGCCCGAGAAGGGTTTGAAAGTCATCATTGCCGAGGGCGAATGCCAGTTGGCCCGGCAGCGCCGGGTCAAGCCTGAGAGCCGCAAGTTGCTGGAACAAGGCAAGCGCGTCGTGCGCACCCGGTTCGGGGTCGATGAAACGGTATGCACCGGCGACCATTCGTGCATCCGGCTGTCGGGGTGTCCGTCGCTGACCATCAAGGACACCACGGACCCGCTGCGCCGCGATCCCGTGGCCCATGTCAACAACGACTGCGTCGGATGCGGGCTTTGCGGCGAGGTCGCCGACGCCGCGGTGCTGTGCCCGTCCTTCTACCGGGCTGAGATCGTCCACAACGCCAATGCTTGGGACCGGCTGCTTGCCCGACTGCGGCAACGTTATATTGTAACACTGCAAGGCTGGGCCGGGTATCCGGCGAGGCAGCAGGAGGCGACGCAAGGCCACGCGCCGGCCGCCGTGCCGGCGGAATAGACTCCCGTGGACGTTGCCCCACCAACTACGCCCATCTCGGTGCTGATCGCAGCGCTTGGCGGTGAGGGCGGCGGCGTGTTGACCGAATGGCTCGCCCAGGCCATTGCGCGGGCCGATTATCCCGTCCAGACCACGTCGATTCCAGGCGTTGCGCAGCGCACCGGTGCCACCACCTATTATGTGGAACTGGTGCCTCAGACCTATGCGGCGTTGGCCGGCCGACGCCCCGTGATGGGGCTCTATCCCAGTCCCGGAGCGGTCGATCTGGTCGTCGCGTCCGAACTGGTCGAGGCCGGCCGAGCCATCGAGAACGGCTATGTGTCGCCCGACCGCACGACGCTGATTGCCGCCACTCACCGCATCTACTCGGTGGCGGAGAAATCGGCCATGGCCGACGGCCGCTTCGATGCAGACCGTGTGCTGCGTGCCGCCAAGGAGATGCCGGCCCGCGCCCTGTTGCTCGATACCGGCAGCGATGCCGGTTTGCGATCTTTGCCGCTCAATGCGGTGATGCTCGGCGCCATCGCCGCAAGCGGCGTCGTGCCGGTGCCACACGACAATTTCCGCCAGGCGATCCGCGACAGCGCCATTGCGGTCGACCACAACCTGCGCGGCTTCGACTACGGACTTGAGCTGGCGTCCCGGCCGCTCAGCCCGCAGGCCGTACCCGAAACGGCGACAGGCGATTTCGTCAGCAACCGACCGGGGGCTCTCGACGTGATCTTTCCGGCCGACTGCCGGCGCACGGTGGAACTGGGCTATGAACGGTGCTGCGACTACCAGGACTTCGGCTATGGCGCGCTTTACCTGCAGCGGTTGCGATGGATCGTCGCCCTGGAGGCCCATCGCGCCAAGACCGAGCCTCATCCGCTGACTG
>CAYWVA010000326.1:0-3453 GCA_964461545.1 uncultured Rhizobiaceae bacterium
GGCGGCGCCGGCCTGGAGCTGGCCGTAGAGCTGGACGCCGATGGCGTCGAGCAGCTCAAGCTGGGTTTCGAGCCAGTCGATATGGCCCTCCTCGTCCTTGAGCAGCTCCTCGAACAGCTTCATGGTCACGTAGTCGCGGTGCTCGTGGCACGCGTCACGCGCTTCCGTGTAGAGCTCGCGGGCCGAACGCTCCGCCCTGAGATCGGCCTCCAGCACCTCGCGGATGTCCTGGCCGATCTGCAAGGGGTCGAGCGTCTGCATATTCGGAAAGCCGTCCAGGAAGATGATGCGGTCGACGAGCTTGTCGGCATGCTGCATCTCTTCGATCGACTCCTCGCGCTGCTTGGCGGCAAGCTTGGTGTAGCCCCAGTCGTCAAGCAGGCGGTAGTGGAGCCAGTACTGGTTCACTGCCGTCAACTCATGGCGCAGCGCACGGTTGAGAAAATCAATGACGTCCGGATGACCCTGCATGTTCGCTGATTCCTCGGCTGGGTTTGCGAAACTGAATGAATGCGTTCAGGTTTCTAGCTTGCACCCCCTGGTACCGCAACAGCCTTCCAGGTTCTGATCGATGGCCTTGGCCACGGCGCCGAGGCAACAGCCGCACTGGGGCCGATAGCCGAGTGCCCTGTAGACCACGCCGGGGGTGATGACTGTCGGTTCCGGGCCGCCATGGAGCTCCCTGACAACGCGCCTGATCTCGGCCATGGTGATGACGTTACACGAACAAACAATCATTCAAGGGATTCCGTTCCGGTCGGCGGGTGCTTGAGCTGCCGGTCTTTCCCGAGTTCGGCAGTCGGATAAGTGCCGCGAACGCCCAAGTCAAGTTTTGAAGCCCGCCGGATCTCGGCTATCGTGCGTCACCTCACAGGTCAAGGAGGCGGCGCATGGCGATCACCATCACGGTGCTTTATCCGAACACGCAAGGCTCGCGGTTCGACCTGGACTATTACATGCAGTCGCACAAGCCCCTGGTTGAGAAGAGTTGGGGCGGCAAGGGGATGACCAGCTTCAAGGCCCTCAAGGGCGCCGGCACGGCCAGTCCGGCGACGCCGGCACCCTACCAGGTCATTGCGGTCATCGGCTTCGAGAGCCTGGAGGCGTTCCAGGCAGCCGCCAAGCAAAGCGGCGCGGCGGTGATGGGCGACATCGCCAATTTCACCGACGTCACGCCTGTCGTGCAGATCAACGAAGACCTGAACTGACCTAGCGACCGGAGCTCACGACCTTGAGCACGGCAATGTCGCGGCGGCTGAAGCCAATGTCGCGCAGCGTGCGGGCATCAACGTGAGCCAGGGAGCGGGCGCGGCGCCTGGCGCGGCTGCGCTTGACCCAGGTGTAAAGCCGGGCCACGGAGGATGCTGACAGGGCCGATCTAGCGAGCTGTGGGTTATCGGTGGCGTTCATGGTCGCTCTCCATTCGAGGAACCGCGTCGATCGTGTGTTAACCATAGCGCAGCAATGCCAACGCCACGCTGAACGGCGCGTTTATCTGTCGTTCATGTTGGGAGACCGGAACCGGCATTGACACAGGGTTCCCGGTCGGGTGAGGTTTGCTGCGCCCGCCACGGCTGGCGAATGGACCAAGGAGGTGATCATGGCCGAACTTGCACCCGTCTGCGACTTCGGCTGGAAGGCTCCCGACTTCCGCCTTCCGGCCACCGACGGCAAGACATACTCGCTCGCCGATGTGCGCGGGCCCAACGGCACGCTCGTCGTGTTCATCTGCAACCATTGCCCGTATGTGAAGGCAATCGCGCCCCGGCTGGTGCGCGATGCCGGCGACCTTGAGGCCGCCGGCATCGGCGTGGCGGCGATCTGCTCCAACGATTGGCGCGCCTATCCCGACGACTCGTTCGACAACATGAAGCGGTTCGCTGAGGCGCACAGCTTCACCTTTCCCTACCTCCACGACGAGACCCAAAAGGTGGCCCGCGCTTACGCAGCGGTGTGCACGCCGGATTTTTTCGGCTTCAACGGCAAAGATGAGCTGCAGTATCGTGGCCGGCTCGATGAATCCAAGACCACGCTGGTACCCGACGCCCGGCGCGAGCTTTACGAGGCGATGATGGAGGTCGCCCGGACGGGGCAGGGCCCGCGCCAGCAGACCCCGTCCATGGGCTGCTCGATCAAGTGGAAAGCGGCGTGAGACCCTACTTTGTAGCCGGGCCCTGACAATGATGGACGGCAGTGCCGGCTATTCCGCCGCGGCGGCGGCAGCCTGCGCCTCGGCGCGCTGCTTTTCGACGATCTTGACCGCGTAGATGGCCAGTTCGTAGAGCCCGATCATCGGGATGGCCAGGCCGAGCTGGGAAAACGGATCGGGCGGGGTGAAGATCGCCGCCACCACCACGACGCCGACAATGGCGTATTTGCGCTTCGACCTGAGCTGCTCGGAATTGACCACCCCGACGCGCCCAAGCAGCGTCAGGATGACCGGCAATTGGAAGCAGATGCCGAAGGCGAGGATCAGGGTCATCGTCAAGCTCAGGTACTCGCTGACCCTGGGCAACAGCTCGATGGTCGCCAAGCCATCGCCGCCTGCCTGCTGGAAGCTGGCAAAGAAGGTCAGCGCGATCGGCATGATGAAGAAAAACACCAGGCAGGCGCCGACCAGGAACAGGATCGGAGTGGCCATCAGGTAGGGCCGGAACGCTTCGCGCTCGTTCTTGTACAGGCCCGGAGCGACGAACTTGTAGATCTGGATGGCGATCATCGGAAAGGCGAGGAACAGGCCGCCGAACATGCCGATCTTGAGCTGGGTGAAGAAAAACTCCTGGGGCGCGGTGTAGATGAGGCGCACATCGACATCGACGCCGACCGACCAGCGATACGGCCACAACAGCAGATTGAAGATATCGCCGGCGAAGTAGAACGACACCAGGAACGCCAGCACGAAGCCTATGACGGCGCGGATCAGGCGGGTCCTGAGTTCGGCCAGATGCTCGATCAGCGGCGCCTGGGTCGACTCGATCTCGTCCTGGCTCACCGGTACGGCACTCCTCACGACTTGACCGACTCGGGCGCGCGCTCGGGCTTTTTCCGGGTCTCGGCCTTGGTTGCCGGCTTCGGCTTGGCTTCAGCTTTTTGCCTGGCTTGGGACTTCGGCTTGGCTTGGGATTTCGGCTTGGCTTGGGACTTCAGCTCGGCTTGGGCTTCAGGCTTGCTGACGGCGGCCGGCGATGTCTTGGGGGACTCGATCCTCGCCGGCTCCCGCTTGCCGTTCGCCTCGCCCTCGGCCTTGCCTTCGGATTTGGTCGCATCGGCCGGCTTGGGGGCGGCCGAATTGACCGGCTTGGGGGCGCCGGACTCAATGGCCCGCTTGATCTCGGCACCCTGCTTGTCAAGGTCGGCGGTGACGGTGAAGTTGGTCATGTTCTTGACCTCCTTGCTCACGTCGTCGACGCCGGCCTCCTTGGCCGCCTCGTTGAGGTGGGTCTGGAACTCCCG
>CAYWVA010000327.1:0-3446 GCA_964461545.1 uncultured Rhizobiaceae bacterium
AACCTGGATAGCAGCTCATGGCTGGAGTGATCGAGCCGCTCGGTCAGCCGGTCGGCCTTGGTGGACAGTTCACTGGTCAGCGTCTCGGTGGCCTGGTCCAGGTGCTCCCTGAGCTGGCCGGCGGTGCTGTCGATCCGGGTCACGAGCTTGGTTGAGGACTGCTCAAGGCTTCGGCTCAGCTGGCCGGCGGTATCGGACAGTCTGTTCACGAGGTCGCCGGACGACCGATCAAGCTGCTCCACGAGGCTGCTTGAGGTCTCACTGAAGCGATCGGCAATCTCGCCCGCCAGGCCGACATACTCGCTCAGTCGGACGTTCGTGTCCTCCAGCCGATCTGCGACCTGGAACGAGGTTTGCGACAACTGGCCGGCGATTTCGCTCGACGTGGTTTCAAGCCGCTCGGTGATCGCTTGCGAGCTCTCCGTCAGCAGCAGATCGAGTCTGGTTGAGGTGATGTCGAGCCGCTTGGTCACCTGGTCTGCGGTTCGCGTCAGCCGCAAGCTCAGGTCGGAAGCCCTGCTGTCGAGCCGATCGGCAATCTCGTGCGAGGTCTGGCCGAGCCGCGTGGTAAGCTCGCTGGCCGTGGTGTCGAGCCGAATGGCGATCTGTTCGGAACTTTCGGCAAGCCGGAGCGACAGGTCGCTCGAGGCGCCCTCGAGCCGTTCGAGGAGCTCTTCCGACGTCGCTCCAAGCCTGTGGGTGAACTCGTGCGAGGTCGAGTCCAGCCGGGCGGCAATGTCTTCGGAGGTTTGGCTGACACGATCGATGAGCTGCTCCGAGGTGGCGTCGAGCCGGTTGACGAGTTCCATCGAGGTGTCGCTCAGGCGATCGGCGAGGTCGGCAGACGTCGCCCCGAGCTTGGCACCGATGCGGATAGACGTCTCGTCGAGCCGGGTGGCAAGTTCGCTCGAGGTGGCATCAAGCCGTCCGGCGATCTGCTCAGAGGTCTCCCCTAGCCGCGAGGTCAGCTCGTTGGAGGAGGAATCGAGCCGTCCGGCGAGCTCGCCGGTCGCATATTCCAGCCGCGCCGTCATCCGAACCGAGGCGCCATCGAGCAATTCCGACATCCGTGTGGTCGCCGTCTCAAGCCTCGCCACCATCTTGCCGGAGGTTGCATCAATGTTGTCCGACAGCCGCGCCGTCGACTCGTCCAGGTGCACCGACATATGCACCGTCGCGTCCCCGACCCGGCTGAACAGCACGGTTGAGGCCTCTTCGAGCTTGCCGGTCATGGTGCCGGTGGCATCCTCCAGCCGCGAGAACACCGACATGCTGGTCTGGTCGAGCATGTCGGCCATCTCAACGGCCGCCCCGTCCAGGCGCGTCACCAATGCGCCGGTGGTCTCTTTGAGCTTGCTGGTGATCCGACCCGAGGCGTCCTCGAAATAGCTGAACAGGTCGTCGCGCGCCCGCTCCACGGTCTGGATGAACTCGCCCGACACCGACACCAGCCGGTCGGAGATCTGGGTGCCCGACTGTTCGATTTGCTGGGAGAAATCGAGCCCCGACTTGTCCATCTGCTCGGCCACTTCGGCGGCAGTGGACTTCAGACGGTAAGTCACCGTAGCCCCCGCCGACTGCAGCAGGTCGTTCACCTGCGTGCCGGTCTCGCGCAACTTCTCGGTCATGGCTCCGGCCACCCGCTCGGTCGTCAGGATGGCCTCGGAGTTGACGGCAACCAGCTCGTCGGCACTCGTCTTTATGGTCTCGATGATCCGGCCCTCCATTTGCCGGATCTGGCGTCCAAACTCGACCGACTCCTTGTTGATGGTTGCCGCGGAGTTCTCCAGCGTCTCGAACTGGGCGGTGAGGTTTTGCGAGAACTCCAGCATCTCGTTGGACAGCACACCCGAGATGTGATCCATGCGCGCGCTGTGATAGCCAATCTCGGTGCCGGCGAATGTCGCGCGGCTGGTCAGCTCCTCGACGGTCTTGGACAACCCCATAGAGGAGTCCTTGAGGCCATTCTCAAGCGCGCTGAGCGTCGTTGTGGCGGCGGTGATGAGTCCCTCGACGCGCCCGGTGCTCTCCTCCAGGCGGGAGAGCATCGGATTGGTTTCCTTGCCAAACACGTCGCCGGCCATTTGCAACGCGACACGCTGGTTTTCCAGCCCGACGAGCAGAGTGCGAATGCGCTCTTCGTTGGCGCCGAAGGATCGCTCCAGGTTGGCAAGCTCGCGATGCACCACGCCTTCGATCTGCGAGGCCCGCTGGACGGCATGCTCGATGCCGCTGATCAGCTGGCCGATCTCATGGCGCACCGTCTGTGAAATGGTCGCAAGGCCCTCCGCGGCTACATCCTGCGGTCGGATGAGGCGCAGCGCCGTATGCACCAGGGCCTCGGAGACTTGGCGCATCTGCTGGGCCCGCCACAACAGGTAGGCCGCCGTCCACACCACCACGATCGGCAGCGCCAGCACCATCCCGCCGATCACCAGTTGCGGCAGATTGTTGGCGCTGAACAGGTTGGGCCCGCTCGCCATCAACGGGCCGAAGATGGCGGTGAACACAAACACCCAGATGAGCGAGGCAAAGAAGGCAAACCAGAACGGCGCCGTGGACGGCCGCCTCTTGATGCGTGCGAACAAGGCGGCGTTGCTGGGGTCGTTCTCATTGGCCGGTCGCGCCTTGACCGGAGCCTCCCGGCGGCGGGCCTCCTCACGGCTTGTCTGGGGAGTCTCGGCCGAAGGGCTGTCCGGCCCGCGCCGGTTGCCGCGCTTCTGCTCCTGCCGTGCATCGACTAGGTTCGTGGCCATGCTCTGTTCCCCACCCGCTGCCTGTTTCGCTCTGTTTAATCCCGTCATCGGCCAAACGCTTGGTGCCGGACAGGTTGGGTGACGACAGATGCAAGAAGTGCCCCCGCTTCGTGATACGCACTCACGAACATGTCCCCTCCCTGAGCGCAGCCTCCCGCCCCATCCACCCGTGCACAATGCCGGGAGGACAGGAGGCCCACACCGTTCGCCAAATCGCAGGATAGCCTAACCGTCTGCGGACTTGAACTGCGATTTCAACGCCGTCCGGCTGTATCCTGACTTTTGGTTAAAATTGTGATCGATTTCGGGACAGCCCCGTAAGGACTTGCTTGCCAGCCTGCTTAACTGGTTCGTACCAGCTGTGCTTTAGGTTGATTGCCAACAACAAACTGACAGGGACGGACCGATGGGGCCCGAGTTCTCGCGCCGGGATAAAAGTTGTAAGCACCCTCGCCTGACCACGGCCGATTCCAAGGTGCTCGATCTGGCTCATCTTGCCCGCTACACCATTGGTAATCGCGAGCTCGAAGTGGAGCTGCTGAGGCTGTTCCGGTCGCAGCTTAGGGATCAGGCGACCGCGATTCGGGAGGCGACGAACGCCGAGGGGTGGAAGTTCGCCACCCATACGCTGAAAGGTGTGGCGCTCTCCATCGGGGCGTGGAGGATCGCCGACACCGCGGAGCGGCTGGA
>CAYWVA010000328.1:0-3419 GCA_964461545.1 uncultured Rhizobiaceae bacterium
GCGGCAACGATCGTGGCATCATCGAGCTTCAGCTCAGTGAGGATGGCGGCGACTTCCAGCGGGTGGGAAAAATACGGGTCGCCCGAGGCACGAATCTGGGTTCCATGCGCCTTCATGGCATAGACATAGGCGCGATTGAGCAGCGTCTCGTTGGCGTCCGGATCGTAGGCCGTGACCCGCTCCACCAATTCGTACTGGCGCATCATGACGCTTCGAGCCGCCCGTTTCCGTGGGGCACCAATCTGCCCCTCTCTCAGCCACCTTGGCGTCGCCAAAATGGCAGGGAAGCCGGATGCAAGCCAGGGGCTCCGGGCCGCAGCCCTTATATAGGAGCTATGGTGAGGAAATTGCAAAGCATCCGACGGGGACCCCGGCGGGCGAAGGGCGCTCGTCAGTATCCGGAGCGCTGGCTGCCGGGGCTTTCTGCGGGTGGCAGCCCGTCAAGACCGCGCAGCAGATCGTCTTCGCTCATGCGCTCATACTGCTCTTGCGGCTCATGGCTGTCCTGAGCTTCAATTTCCCCGCTCGGAGACAACAGCGGGGTCTCGCTCTCCTCCGGCTCGTCCACTTCGACATGCTTTTGCAGCGAATGGACGTAATCCTCGCGCAAATCGTCGGCCCGGATGGTCTGCTCGGCCACTTCTCTCAGCGCCACAACCGGGTTCTTGTCATTGTCGCGGTCGACGGTGAGCGGTGCGCCTTGCGAAATCATGCGGCCGCGGTGGGCGGCAAGCAGGACGAGCTCGAACCGGTTAGGAACCTTGTCGATGCAATCTTCTACGGTGACGCGCGCCATGGGGCTCGGTGTCCTTCCAATCGGTCCTACGGCTAGATAGGGCGGCTTGTAGTCGGTTCAAGTCGGCAATGCAAGCCGCCGGGGCCAGCCGGCTTTCCAAGCCTATTCAACGATCACCAGGGCGCCTATCTTCACCCGGTCATGGAGGTCGATCACCTCTTCATTGAGCATGCGGATGCAGCCCGACGACACCGCATAGCCGATGGTGTGGGGCTGATTGGTGCCGTGGATGCGAAACAGCGATCCGCCGAGATAGAGGGCGCGCGCTCCCAGCGGGTTGGCAGGGCCGCCTGGCATGTAGGCCGGCAGAATGACCCCCTTGGCCCGCTCGCGCTCGATCATGCGCGCCGGCGGAGTCCAGCCCGGCCACTCGGCCTTGCGGCTGATGCGCTTTTGACCGCGCCAGGTGAAGCCCTCGCGACCAACGCCGACGCCGTACTGGATGGCCTTGCCGCCCTCCAGCACGAAATACAGCCGGCGCTCGTCGGTCTTGATGAGAATGCTGCCCGGAGCAAGGGGTCGCGAAAACTCAACGATCTGCTTGCCGGCGTAGCGCGGCGACGTTCCGCTGCGGGCGGGGCCGGACAACATGGCCGCTGTGACGGTCGGGCTCGGTGCCGCTCTGACAGTTGGCCTTTCGGCCGGGCTGGCAAAGTTCGAGCCGGTGAAGTTATACCTGACCTGGGTCTGGGCGGCCGATGTGTCGGCGCTCATCAGGCTGAACAACAGCCCGACAATCACAAGACATGCCCCCGATATCGTGAACCCGCGCATTGTCCGCCCTCCTGCTCTGCCCCGGCTTCGGAACGCTCTTGTCGCATTATGTCGCCAGATTTGCTCTAGTCGTCAATGACTTCGCTCCGATGCGGCTAAGAATCCCCTAACACCACTGAATGAAGTGCGCCGGGGCTAGTACCCGCCGCCGGCTCGCCGTCGCAGGCGCCTCAGCAATGTTTCGGCCCGCGCATCGAGGACCGGATGACGCCACTGTGGCGCGATTTCGCAGATGGGTTCCAGCACGAAGGCGCGCTCCGGGATGCCCGGATGAGGCAACACCAGCGCAGTGTCGCCGTCGCCTCCGGCATCGCCGGGGACCACCAGACCGTGATAGTCGAGCAGGTCGAGATCGAGCGTGCGGGGGCCCCAACGCAGCGTCCGTTCGCGCCCGGCGCTGCGTTCGATGGCGTGCAGGCGTTCAAGCAGGGCGTGCGGCTCGCAGCCGGTGTCGATCTCGGCCACGGCATTGACGAAATCGGACTGATCGACGCGCCCGTAAGGGGCCGTCACAATGGCTCGGGATGCCTTGAGCAGCCGCAACGGCGCCACATTCAGGATGTTGAAGACATGTCGCACGGTTTCGTGCGGCGATCCCCAGGGTCCGCCCTGGTTGCTGCCGATGCCGATCAGGATCATGCTCGGTGGCCCAATTTCCGCGCAACTGGAGTTGCGCCGGCTCTCCGGTCGTGCTTAGGATTGCTGCAATCGTGCTGGTGGCATTGCACACCGGCCGGTTGCATTTTTGATCTATCGAATTTTAAGTGGGGGTTGTCTCATGTTTTTCCATCCCGAGGAACGGGTCGCATTGTTCATCGACGGTTCCAATCTCTATGCCACGTCTCGGTCTCTCGGCTTCGACATCGACTACAAGAGACTGCTCAGTTTCTTTCGCGCGCGCTCCCGCCTGCTGCGGGCGATCTACTATACTGCGTTGATGGACGATGCCGAATACTCGCCGATCCGGCCGCTCATCGACTGGCTCGACTATAACGGCTACACGGTCGTGACCAAGCCCGCCAAGGAATTCACCGACGCGCTCGGCCGCCGCAAGGTCAAGGGCAATATGGACATCGAGCTTGCTGTCGATGTCATGCAACTGTGTGACAGCCTCGATCATATCGTGCTGTTTTCCGGCGACGGCGATTTCCGGTCTCTGGTCGAAGCTGTGCAGGGGCGTGGACGCCGCGTCAGTGTCGTCTCAACCCTCACGACGCGGCCGCCGATGGTGGCTGACGATCTGCGCCGCCAGGCCGATCAGTTCATTGACATCATGCAGCTGAAGGGCGAGATCGGACGCGATCCGGCCGAGCGTGAGGCCCGGCGTTCAGAGCGCCAGAGTGTGCCGGCGGGGGAGGACTACGAGGATTTTGCCGAGGTCTGAGCCCCTGGAAGGTGTGGTCGCTGGCCCTGCGGAGGCGCCCTTCGATTGCCCCTTGTGCCCAAGGCTTGCGGCGTTCCGCAACGAGCAGCGCCAAGCCCATCCGCACTGGTTCAATGGCCCGGTGGCGTCGTTCGGCGACCCGGCGGCACGCCTGCTGATCGTCGGCCTCGCGCCGGGCCTCAAGGGCGCCAATCGCACCGGCCGACCGTTCACCGGCGACTTTGCCGGAGATCTGCTTTATGAGACGCTTGCCGCCTTCGGTTTTGCAGCGGGTACCTACCGCGCCGATCCCCACGACGGGCTCGAGCTGAAAGGCTGCATGGTCACCAATGCGGTGCGCTGCGTGCCGCCAGGTAACAAGCCCGCAAGCAGCGAAATCGCCACCTGCAACCGCTTCCTGGCGAGCCGCATCGCCGCGCTGCCGCGGCTTAGCGCCATGGTGGCGCTCGGCCGCATTGCGCACGA